>JAGQTW010000008.1 GCA_020438785.1 Mycobacterium sp.
GCACCCTGCCGATGGTCGTCGGCCTGCTGATCACCTCGATCGGCAGCGGCGCACTGGTGGGGCGCACGGGGCGCTACAAGATCTTTCCGGTCGTCGGGACCGCGGTCATGGCCCTCGGTTTCGTGCTGCTGTCGCAGATGACCGCCGCCACCCCGATGTGGCGCCAGTCGCTGTATTTGTTCGTCCTCGGCACCGGCATCGGGTTGTGCATGCAGGTGCTGATTCTCACCGTTCAGAACACCGTCGACTTCACCGATCTCGGGGTGGCCACCTCGGGGGTGACGTTCTTCCGCACCATCGGCAGCTCGTTCGGCGCGGCGATATTCGGCTCGCTGTTCGCCAACTTCCTCGACGACCGCATCGGGCCTGCCCTGGCCGCCGCCGGTGCCCCGGCCCTGGCCGCCCAGTCACCGCAGGCCCTGCACAGGCTGCCCGCCGCGACGGCCGCGCCGATCATCGACGCCTACGCCGACTCGCTCGGCCGGGTGTTCCTGTGCGCCGCGCCGGTGGCCCTGGTTGGGTTCGTGCTCGCGCTGATGCTCAAGGAGGTGCCGCTGCGCGAAATGGAGGACGTCATGTCGGTGGACCTCGGCGAGGGCTTCGGGATGCCGAGCACCGAGACCCCGGAGCAGATCCTGGAACTCGCGGTCGCCCGGATGATGCGTGACTCACCCGACCTGCGGCTGCGCTCGCTGGCGGGCTCGCCGGGGTGCGACCTCGACGTCGCCGCGCTGTGGGGGCTGCTCCAGATCTACCGCAACAAGCAGGTTTTCGGCTCCGCGCGGCTCACCGACATCGCCGAGCGGTTGCGGGTTCCGTGCGAGGTGCTGGAACCGACGTTCCGGCGGCTGGCCGATACCGGCTACGCCCTGCGCACCGGCGACGAGTGGTGGTTGACCCAGGCCGGCGCGCGGCAGGTCGACGAGGTGGTCGCGGCGATCGCCGGCCGGATCGCGCACCGGCTGGCCCGCTCCACCGACTTCGCGGGCCGGCCGGACCGACTGCTGGTGGAGGCGGCCCTGGAGCGGATCGCCCAGCGGATGCTGGTGCAGCGCGAATGGAGCCCCGACGAGATGCGCACCCCCGCCCGGGCGGCCAACTAGCTATCCGGTCAACCGCTCGAAGATCTCCGGGTAGTGCAGGTGGGCCAGGAAGTGTCCGCCCGGCCGGACGTGCAGCGTGGCGCCGGGGATGCGCCGGGCGAGTTCGGATTCCCAGCCGACCTTGACCAGTTGGTCGTTCTCGCCGGCCCACACATCGGTGGCGACGGTGATCTGCTCCGGACCGAACCCCCACGGCCGGGCCCAGGCCCGGTAATCCTCGACCACGCCTTCGGGTTGGCGGAAGGCCTCGGCCGACATGGCGGCGAACACGGCGTAGCCCTCGTCGCGCAGCACCTGCCCATCGACCGGCCCCAGACCTGCGGCGGCCAGCCGACCGTAGAGGTGCGGGGCCCGGCTCGCCGCGAAATGCATTGTCCGAAAGCACATCCGGTCGAGCCAGGGCGCCGCCTGGGAGAGCCGAGTGTACATCCTGTCGAACGCCGGCAGCTGTGCGAACACGCCGGGTTCGGTCAGCGGCAATGCCCCGGCGATGATCGCGAGACGCCGGACGCGGGTCGGCATCGCGACGGCCGCCGCGGCGGCGTACTGGCCGCCCATCGACCAGCCCATGACGGAAAAGGTTTCCACCTCAAGGTGATCCATCAGCTCGCCGACGTCGGCGGCCCAGTCCAGGATCGTGCGTCCGGGACTGGGGTCCGATCCTCCGATGCCAGGGCGGTCGGGGGAGATCACCCGGACACCCGCCGCGCGGGCCGGCCCGTCGGCCGCAGCGATGTCGAGTCGGCAAGCCAGACCACCGTGGGCGTTGACGACGACGGCACCATCGGGTGCGCCGTAGTGGGCGTAGGCCACCACGCGCCCATCGCGCAGCCGCACCGTGCGGTGTTCGCGATCACCGGGCATGGCATCCGCCTTCCCTGAGCTACCGCCCCGGATCGTACGCCCGGGTCACCCGCAAGACGGCTGTTCCTGACCGGCCCGGGCGGCGTAGCATCGCGCCATGAGCCGAATCGGAGACTTCCCCGACGACGACGTGGCGGGCTGGATCACCCGGTCCCCGGATTTGGGCACGGCGATGGCGGGCTTCAGTTCCGCGGTCTACAGCGACCGCAACCGGCTGCCGATGCGGGTGCGGGAGCTGGCCCGCATCGTCATGGCCTACGACAACGAATGCACGGTGTGCGTCAACACCCGCGACGCCGACGGGCCGGCGGCCGGTGTCGACGAGGAGCTCTACGAGCACGCCCTGGAATGGCGCACCTGGCCGGGGTTCACCGAGCAGGAGCGCGTGGCCGCCGAGTTCGCCCACCGGTTCGCCACCGAGCACACCAAACTGCGCGAGGACGAGGACTTCTGGGACCGCGCCCACGAACAGTTCTCCGACGAGCTGCTGGCCGACCTGACCCTGTCCTGCGCGATGTGGCTGGGCATGGGCCGGACCCTGCGCACGCTGGACATCGGACAGGCCTGCAAGCTGACGCTGCCCAGCCGGGCCTGAGCGAAGCGCGGCAGTCCGGCCGCCCGGTCGGCACAATGGCGCCATGACCACACCGCTCGCGGGCGCGGCGATCGCACAGCTCGAGGCCGACGGCGTCGACACCGTCATCGGCACCGTCGTCAACCCCGCCGGCCTGACCCACGCCAAGACGGTGCCGATCCGGCGCACCACCGCCTTCGCCGACGCCGGCCTCGGCGCCAGCCCGGTCTGGCACGGGTTCGCCATCGACCGGGCGGGCATCGCCTTCACCGAGGGCATCAGCGTGGTCGGCGACGAACGGATCCGCATCGACCTGAACGGCCTGCGGATGATCGGCGGCGGCCTGGCCTGGGCGCCGGGTTCGTTCTTCGACCAGGGCGGCGACCCGATCCCGTGGTGCGCGCGCGGAACCCTGACCCGCATCGAGGCCCGGCTGGCCGAGGCCGGCCTGCACGCACAGGTCGGACACGAGATCGAGTTCCTGCTGGTCGATCCGGACGGCAACCGGCTGCCGGGCAACCTGTGGGCCCAGTACGGGCTCGCCGGAGTGCTGGAGCACGAGGGCTTCGTGCGCGACGTCATGGCCGCGGCCACCGCGGCCGGCGTCGCGATCGAACAGTTCCATCCCGAGTACGGACTGAACCAGTTCGAGATCTCGCTGGCGCCGCGCACCCCGGTGGCCGCCGCCGACCAACTGGTGCTGACCCGCATCATCATCGGCCGGGTGGCCCGGGACTACGGGATGCGGGTCTGCCTGTCACCGGTACCGTTCGCGGGCAGCGTCGGATCCGGTGCCCACCAACATTTCTCGCTGCACCGGGGCGACACCCCGCTGTTCTCCGGCGGCACCGGAGCCCAGGGCATGACCGCCGAGGGGGAGGCCGCGATCGGCGGCATCGTCGCCGCGCTGCCCGAGGCGCAACTGATCTTCTGCGGGTCCATCGTGTCCGGTCTGCGGATGCAGCCGGGAAACTGGGCCGGCGCCTACGCCTGCTGGGGCACCGAGAACCGGGAGGCGGCGGTGCGCTTCCTGCGCGGCGGCCACGGCAACCCCTACGGCGCCAACGTGGAGGTCAAGGTCATCGACCCGTCGGCCAATCCGTACTTCGCCACCGCCGCGGTCCTCGGCCTGGCCCTCGACGGTATCGAGCGAAAGGCCCCGCTGCCGCCGGAGACCACCGTCGACCCCAACGTCCTGACCGAGGCCGAACGCGCCGCCGCAGGCACCGTCGCGCTGTCCGACAGTCAGGCCGACGAGATCGAGGCGCTGGACCACTCGACCCGGCTGCGTGCGATCCTCGGCGATCCGGCCGTCAACGTGCTGGTCGCGGTCCGCCGCTACGAGCACGAGACGTACTCGCACCTCGACGCCGAGGCGCTGACCGACAAGTTCCGGATGGCCTGGAGCCTGTGACCGCAGGCTCCGCGCTCGCCGAGCACATCGCCGCGCTGCGCCTCGTCGACAACCATGTGCACGGGTTCTGGTTGTCGGCCGGTGACCGTCGGCGGTTCGAGAACGGCCTGAACGAGGCGAACACCGATCCGCTGGCGGACTTCGACTCCGGTTTCGACACCCAACTCGGTTTCGCGGTGCGTGCGCACTGCGCACCCCTGCTCGGGCTGCCCGGACACGTTGACCCGCAACGCTATTGGGAACGCCGCAGCGGTGTCTCCGAACCCGATCTGGCGCGGGTGTTCCTGCCCGCCGCCGGGGTCAGCGACTGGCTGGTGGACACCGGCCTGCCGGGCGACATCGCCGGCCTGGCCGAGATGGCGGAAGCCTCCGGCGGCCGGGCCCACGAGATCGTGCGCCTCGAGCAGGTCGCCGAGCAGGCGGCCGCCGCGCCGGGCGACTACGCCGACGCCTTCCGCGCGATCCTGCACGAGCGGGCGCGCACCGCGGTGGGCACCAAATCGGTGCTGGCCTACCGCGGCGGGTTCGACGGCGACCTGTCCGAGCCGTCGGCCGCCGCGGTCGCCGACGCCGCGGCGCGCTGGCGCGACCGCGGGGGAGCACGGCTCACCGACAGGGTGCTGTTGCGGTTCGGGCTGCACGAGGCCCTGCGGCTGGGTAAGCCGCTGCAACTGCACGTCGGCCTCGGTGACCGGGACTGCGATCTGCACCGCACCAACCCGATGCTGGTGCTGGACTTCCTGCGCGCCTCGGGGGATGTTCCGGTGGTGCTGTTGCACTGCTATCCCTACGAGCGCGAGGCCGGTTACCTGGCGCAGGCCTTCAACAACGTCCATCTCGACGTCGGCCTGTCGGTCAATCACCTCGGGGCCCGGGCCGCGGCATTCATCGCCCGGACCCTGGAGTTGGCGCCGTTCCGCAAGATCCTGTACTCCTCGGACGGGTTCGGGCCGCCGGAGTTGCACTACCTGGGATCGGCCCTGTGGCGCAAGGGCATCGGCGCGGTGCTCGGCGACTTCGTCGGCCGCGGCGAATGGAGCGAGGCCGACGCCATCCGGGTCGCCGACCTGATCGGTCGGGACAACGCGCGTCGGGTGTACGCCCTGGCCGGCTGACCCGGCGTGGTGCGGTTGTGACTGTTGGGGCGATTCCGCCCACGTGGGTGGATGGCCCGCCCTAAGCTCTCCATGGTGATGACCGGCAATGTGGCGCTGCGCTGTGGCGCTTCGGTGTTCTTCGGGGTGCCCGCCGCCCTCGGGTTGTCGGCCGGAACCGCCGACGCCGATTCGACGTGCGACGAACAGTCCTGCGTGCCGAACATCGGGCAGGGCGTGACCATCGGCGATCCGTGCGGCAACGCCGACCGCTACGTCTACGCGACCACCACCTCCGGGGAGCTCGCGGCGTGCGCCGACGCCGGAAACCGGCTCCCGAACTGGGTGGCCTCGGCGCCGTTGGTGGGTGTCCGCGACGAGTTGAGTCCCTGCTCACCGGCGCAGCCGGGGGTGGCGCAGTCGCCGTCGGGGGAGCCCTTGAAGTGCGTGGCGGACGGCTCCGGCGCGCACTGGACCGTCCCGTCCTAGGTCAGACCAGCCCGGTCGCGTCGAAGACCCAGGACATGTCCGCGGTTGCGAGCTCCTCCAGCCAGGTCGGCGGGGCGAAGCTCGTCAGCCCGTTCATGTCCCAGTAGTCCTTCCACAGGGTGATCTTGCCGTCGACCACCTTGTGCACGGTGACAAAGCGCAGCACCCCCGATTCACCGGTCTTGAACGTCCAGGTCTCGGAGTGCTCGTACATGGCGTCGGTGCCGTTGCTCACCAGCACGCCGTCGTGGTTCTCGTAACCGGCCAGCGGCTCCAGGCCGATCTTGAGCCGCTTGACGATGTCCTCGGGTCCGCGGGCGGCCGCTGCCGGACCGACCGGCATGTCGACGTAGATGCAGTCGTCGGACACGAAGGTCTTCAGCGCCTCCCAGTCGCGGTTGGACAGCGCCTTCCACATCCCGAAGATGGTGTCGGACACCGCCGCCGGAACGCCGTGCGCCTCAGCGGACATCGGCGAGCTCCCTTTCGACGGTGGCCCGCGGCGGCGGGGTGGCCTGCCCGGCCTTGAGGAAACTGCCGGTGCGCTGCACCCCCAACAGTTCGGTGGGCGCCCCGTCGCGTACGACCGCACGCCCACCGATCAGGACCAGGTCGACGGTCTCGTCGTTACGGTTGACCATCCGGGACAGGTTGCCGTACTGCTCCACGGTCGACTCGGCGTATGCGTCGAGGCGATCGTCGAGCCGCTCGGGATCGAGCACGACCAGATCCGCGCGGTCACCGACCCGCAGGTGGCCGGCGTCGATGCCGTACCAGTCGGCGAGTTCCCCGGTCATCCGGTGCACGGCCTGCTCCAGCGTCATGAACGGCTGACCGGCGCGCAGCGAGTCGCGGACGTGCCGCAGCAGGCGCAGCCCGTAGTTGTAGAACGCCATGTTGCGCAGGTGCGCTCCGGCATCGGAGAAACCCATCTGGACGCCCGGGTCGCGCGCCAGCTTCTTGAGCACCTCGGGCCGATGGTTGGAAATGGTTGTGCGCCAACGCACTTTGGTGCCGTGTTCGAGGACCAGGTCCAGGAACGCGTCGACGGGATGCAGCCCGCCGCGATCCAGGCCGACCTGGCCGAAGGACTTGCCGACCACGGCTTCGTCGGGGCAGGCCACGATCTCGGCGTCGAAGAAGTCCCGGTGCCAGACCCGCACACCGAACTTGCTGTCGTATTCCTTGCGGAACTGGCGACGGTACGCCTCGTCGGCCAGCAGGGCGTTGCGCTCGACCTCGTCGCGCAGGTGCAGGGCGGCCGCGCCGGAGCCGAACTCCTCGAAGACGACCAGGTCGATGCCGTCGGCGTAGACCTCGAACGGGACCGGCAGGTGCTGCCAGCGGAAATCGCCGCCGAAGCGGTTCACCAGCCGGGCCACCGGACCCATCATCATGATCGCGAACGGATTGGCCTTGACGTCGGCCGCCGAGAGCAGGCTGGTCTTCAGCTTCTTGCGTAGCACCGGAAGTGACTGCGCCACTTGGGAAACCAGGTTCAGCGGGTTCTGGATGTCCGGGCCGGACTGCAGCACCCGGCCGCGCTTGCGCACCAGCGACTTCAGCCGCCGCAGCTCGCGGGGCTTGGCGTAGGTCGACGGCAGGGTGCGCGAGCGGCAGGTCTCGCCGTCGATCTTGTCGAACAGCAACTGCTGCGAGGACAGCCCGACGAAACCGGCGTCCAGCGCATCGCGCAGCATCCGCTCCATCTCGGCCTGCTCGCTCGAGGTGGGCCGCACGTCGGATCGGGTGGCCCGGTCCAGTCCCATGGTGGCGGTGCGCATGTCGGAGTGGCCGATAAACGCCGCGACGTTCGGCCCCAGTGGCCTGGACTCGAGCGCCTCGACGTACTCGGGAGCGCTGTTCCAGGTCTTGGCGGTGTCGATGGCGTCGACTACGTGCTCGCGCGGGATCGCCTCGACCCGACCGAACAGGTCACCGGCATCGGTTCCGCCGACGTGGATCGTCGACAGCGAGCACGAGCCGAGCAGCACGGTGGTGACGCCGTGGCGCACCGACTCGGGCAGGCCCGGACCGTTGAGCACCTCGACGTCGTAGTGCGTGTGCACATCGACCATCCCGGGCAGCACCCACTTGCCGGTCGCATCGACCACCTCGGCGCAGCCCGTCTCGTCGAGGGGGTGCGGGGTCACCGCCGCGATCCGCCCGTCGCGGATGCCGATGTTGCGCAGCGCCGAGGGGGCGCCCGTCCCGTCGAACCAGCGACCGTTGCGGATGATCATGTCGTACGTCACAAGGATCCATAGAACAGCCAGGCGGGACGGGTGTCAACGACAAAGTAGACACTTCGGCAAATCTGTTTACCGCCCCGCTCACGCCTCGTGGCCGGGCTCGAGGTCCTTGACATCGGCGAAGGTCACCAGGTCCCCGAGTCGCTCCGGCGCGTGGCCCGCCACCGGCTCGGTCAGGTGGCCGACATGGTCGCCGAGGTCGAAGCGGCCGGTCACCCGACCGGCGAACCACGCGGCGGCGTCGGCCAGGATCGGCAATCCCGCCGGGCCCTCCCACCAGTCGCATCGGCCGAACTTGTCGACGCGATCGCCGGTCTCGCTGCCGAACAACCGCGCCAGTTCCCGGTGCTCCCGGGACAGCAGGTGCACCGCCAGGTGCGTGGCGCCGTCCGAGGCCACCCGGTAGGTGTGGTTGCGCTTGGACAGCCCGACCAGGAACCGGGACGGGTCGATGGAGACCTGGCTGGTGAACCCCACCAGGCAGCCCGCGCGGTCGGCGCCGGCCCGGGTGGTGACGACGAACATCGGATAGTCCAGCAGCCCCACCACCTGTTCGAAGGCGTCGCGGCCCGGCTGCACGGCGTGCTCAGTCATGTCGGCTGCCTACCCAACCGGGACGGCGCATACTCGCGAAGGTGACCCCGCTACAGCGCTACATCGCCGAGGAGATCGCCACCGACCACGTCGGCGGCCTACTGTCCCGCCGCGAGGCCCTGCGCCGGCTGGCGCTGCTGGGCGTGGGCACGGCGGCCGCGGCGGCGCTGATCGCGGCGTGCGGCGACCGGAAGTCCGCACCCCCGGCATCGCCGTCGGAGCCGGCCCCCGACACCCCGCCCCCGCCGGGAATGCAGTCCGCCCTGCCCACCA
>JAGQTW010000113.1 GCA_020438785.1 Mycobacterium sp.
TGCTACGCCACCCAGAACCGGCAGGGCGCGGTCAAGGCGATGGCGCCGGAGTGCGACCTGGTCATCGTGGTGGGCTCGCGCAACTCGTCGAACTCCGTGCGCCTGGTCGAGGTCGCCTTGGGGGCGGGCGCGCGGGCGTCCTACCTGGTCGACTACGCCGACGACGTCGATCCGGCCTGGCTGGACGGCGTCACCACGGTCGGAGTCACCTCGGGCGCCTCGGTGCCCGAGATCCTGGTCCGGGGCGTGCTGGATCGGCTGGCCGGGCTCGGCTACGACACCGTCCAGTCGGTGACCACCGCGAACGAGACCCTGGTGTTCGCGCTCCCCCGCGAGATCCGTCCCGCACGGTCGTAGTTCAGCGGTCGTAACCCGCGTCGCGGTAGCGCACCCGGGACACCGGGTGATGGGTGCCGCTGTCGCCGTTCAGGTCATCCGGACGCGGCGGTGGCGGCGGCCGGCGCCGCGGCGGGGCCGGCGGCTCGTACGGCGGGTAGGGCTCGAACGGCTCGTACGGCTCGAATCGGTTGCCCCTGGGCGCCCGCGGGCGATACGCCTCGCGGTCGGGCGGCGGCTGGCGTCGCGGCGGCGGCGGAGTCCGATAGCCGGGCTCCTGCGGCGGCCGGGGCCGGCGTCGCGCCGGGTCGCCCTGGCGGGCGGTCGGCTGACGACGGGCCCGCTCCCGCGGCGGTTCATCGAAGTCGTCGAGTGGGGGCCGGGCGTGCCGGGACCGGGTGGGCGCCGGTCGCTGCGCCGAACGTTCGGAGCGGGCCCGCCGTTCGGTGGTGGCGGGCCGGTCGATGCCGTGCTTGCGTCTGGGCCGTCCGGCGGCCGTCTCGGGGGTCGCCTCGTCGGCCCTGCCGTTGTCGATGCCCGAACCGGCCCCGAAGAACGACGAGACCTTCGCCGTCAGGCCACCGAAGCGGTGCGGTGCCGCGACTGCGGTCCCACCGGCCGGGTCGGCGGCGGGTGCGGGGGTGCGCACGCTGCTCCACATCGCGTAGTACCAGCGCGCCATGCCGATCAGCAGCACGGCGGCCGAGGTGAACAACATGAGCGGGAATCGCTCGATCAGCGGGTAGCCGCAGTTGATCAGGGTGTCCTTGAGGCCGGTGAACTTCGCGCCGTTGAACAGGAAGTAGGCGCCCGGGACGGCGACGAACAGGAGCAGGGGCGGCTGGATGACCGCGGTGAAGATCCCGGAGTGCCGTACCGCCAGCACGGCCACCACACATCCAAGGACGTACAGCACGGCGAAGACGCCGCCGAGTTCCTTACCGCCGCTGCCCGCGTCGAACGCGAAGCCAATCGTGGTGAAGGTCACCGCAATCAGGATCGCGGCCCACCACGGTACGCCGGGAAGATTCGGGTGCGCGGAGCGATGATCGGCTGCCACCGACGATCGGGCCCGCTGTGCTGACACACGTTGACCGTACCGGTTCTCGACCCAACTCGACCGTCGCGACGCCTGCGGCGTGCCTGTGACGCGAACGTCAGATCAGGGCCTTCTCCTAGACTGTGGACCCTGTGAGCCTCAGCCTGGGAATCGTCGGCCTGCCCAACGTCGGTAAATCGACGCTGTTCAATGCGCTGACCCGCAACAACGTGCTGGCGGCGAACTATCCGTTCGCCACCATCGAGCCGAACGAGGGCGTGGTTCCGCTGCCCGACCCGCGGCTGGGCGAGTTGGCCAGGATCTTCGGATCCGAGCGCATCCTGGCGGCGCCGGTGACGTTCGTCGACATCGCGGGCATCGTCAAGGGCGCCTCCGAGGGCGCCGGCCTCGGCAACAAGTTCCTGGCCAACATCCGCGAGTGCGACGCGATCTGCCAGGTGGTCCGCGTATTCGCCGACGATGACGTGGTGCACGTCGACGGGAAAGTCGACCCGAAGTCCGATATCGAGATCATCGAGACCGAGTTGATCCTGGCCGACCTGCAGACGTTGGAGAAGGCGGTGCCCCGGCTTGAGAAGGAGGCCCGCAACAACAAGGAGCGCAAGCCGGTGCACGAGGCGGCCGTCGCCGCGCAGCAGGTGCTCAACGACGGCACCACCCTGTTCGCCAGCGGCAAGGACTGGTCCCTGCTGCGTGAGCTGAACCTGATGACCATCAAGCCGTTCCTGTACGTGTTCAACGCCGACGAGTCGGTGCTCACCGATGCCGCGCGCATCGCCGAGTTGCGGGCGCTGGTGGCGCCGGCCGACGCGGTGTTCCTGGACGCCAAGATCGAGGCCGAGCTCCAAGAGCTCGACGACGAGTCGGCGGCGGAGTTGTTGGAGTCGATCGGGCAGAGCGAACGCGGGCTGGATGCGTTGGCGCGCGCCGGTTTTCACACCCTGAATCTGCAGACCTATCTGACTGCCGGCCCAAAGGAGGCCCGCGCGTGGGTGATTCACCGCGGCGACACCGCGCCCAAGGCGGCCGGGGTTATTCACACCGATTTCGAGAAGGGGTTCATCAAGGCCGAGGTGGTGTCCTTCGACGACCTCGTCGCCGCCGGCTCGATGGCCGCGGCCAAGGCTGCCGGCAAGGTCCGGATGGAAGGCAAGGACTACGTGATGGCCGATGGCGACGTGGTGGAGTTCCGGTTCAACGTCTGAAATCAGTCCAAGCACAGACTTGCTTGACGAAGGTAGTCAGGGGTCACCGATGACGGAACCTCCCGAAATAGCCACAGTCCTTGGTGGCAGAAGGTTCACACGCGCCGACGTTCTCGAACGAGAGATCGCTCGCGCGCGGCACACACTTTCCAAGCTGGGCGCACCGCCGACCGGTGGCGACCTACAGTCGCTACGGCAGGCGTTAAGCACACGCAAGGCAGAGTTGGGCCACAGCGGGATCGAACGGCTGTTGGCCCGCGACATTCGCTGGTCGACGCGCGTGGCCCGGATAACCGCAATGGCTTCATCAGGCCGTCGCGCCTTGAGCGTGATCGAGTTGGGCGTATCACGGGGATCGGCAACCGACTTCGTGGAATGGTTCAATCAGCGCACCGAAACAGACGACGAGTTGGCCATGCTCGCCGCACATCCTGAGCATTACCTCTTCCGCACCGGCAGTGACGGCCGTCAGGAGGTATGGGAGACGAACGGTGGATCGCCGTTGGCGGCCCGATTCTTCATCGACTACGACGACACCTCGTCGCTGCGAACGCCGCCGAGTCCGGCGTACCCCATTCAGGTCGCCGGTGTCGCTCGACTTGCTGACGGGTTGGCGATAGGAGGGGTGCGGCATCAGTTCCGTGACGAAGCTGGTGGGTTTCGCGCTCTGCTGACGGTCGAGTTTCCCGCCGTGTCGTTGCCGACGATCCTCCGTGGCCACCGGTGGCACCTTGCGATCGAGTTCTCGAACTGGATCGAAGCAGCAGCGCGCACAGGCTAGGTGCCGGTTCCGTGGAATTCCGGTTCAACGTCTGAGCATCAACTTAAGACGTGACCCCAAGCCTCTTCCGGCCGCGAACTCGAGCCGAGCGATGACTTTGTTCGATCCCGACAGTCGTTACGCATAGACCGTCGAAATCAAAGGAAAGAGCGTCATGGGCAAGACGTCACCCGCGATCCCAACCACCAAGATCATCTCGGTGTCGATACCGGTGTCAGATCAAGAAAGGGCGAAGCAGTACTACTGCGATGTGCTCGGCTTCGATCTTCTGGTTGACAAAGAGCTGTGGCAGGGAGCCCGCCTCATCGAGGTTGGCCTGCCTGGATCAGACGTGGTGCTGTTACTCCTCGACGAAAAGGGCGAGATCCCGGTGGGCGTTCGCATGGGTGTGGTGGACTCCGATGCTGCACATCGGGTGATCAAGCAGCACGACTCGTCGGTTCGCGACGAGGTGTTGCGCCTGGAATTTGCGCCGCCGATGTTCGAATTCACCGATCCCGACGGCAACGTGCTCGTGTACATCGAGGACCCAGCCGCTGGCGTACCGGAATCATGAGTGACGGTGACGTGGTGGAGTTCCGGTTCAACTTCTGATTCGAAGAGCAGACCATAGGAAAGTGAATGCACACAGGGCCATTGATGGGAAACTGTCATATGACCTGCGACAGGTCCCCACTTGTCCTTCTCCACGGTCTCGCCATGTCGGGCAACGCCTGGCGTGACGTCGTTCCTCTGGTGCGTGTCCATCACGAAACGCATCTACCGACCGCTGCCGGCCACCGTGGCGGCCCTCCGGTGCAGCGACGCCCCGCCACGATGACCGACATGGTGGATGCAGCTGAACGGTACCTCGATGACTGTGGTCTTGATCGACCCCATATCGCTGGGAATTCGATGGGCGGGTTTGTCGCCATCGAGTTGGCCCGGCGTAGTCGTGCAGCGAGCGTATGCGCTTTCTCGCCGGCCGGGCTGTGGAGTTCCGGCGACGGCTTCCAGCAGCGAGCATTCGGCAGACTCCAACGGGGCGTCGCGCTCGGTCGCTTGACACGTCCGTTCCTACCGGTGATCTACAGCTCCCCAAGATTGCGCCGGCTCATCCTGCGTGACGTCGTGTGTCACGCAGATCGCATCTCAGCGGCTCGCGCTCTCGAATTCATCGACGACGGCATCGGCTGCGAGGTTCTTGCCGATCTATGCGCGGATGAGTGGCTCATCGAGAGGCTCGATCCGCTGCCATGCCCGATAACGATCGCCTGGGGCGAGAAGGAGAGCCTGCTGCCGGCCGGTGTCCTCGATGGGGTCGACCGCATCCCGCAGGCGTCGGTAAAGGTGTTGCCGGACGTTGGCCATGTCCCGATGGTGGACGACCCGGCGCTGGTGGCCGACACCATACTGGCCAGAACGGGCTAGTGGCGACCGGTGACTGGTTTCGTTCACTCCGGTTTTGCCGATCACCGGCCGCTGTGCCATCTTCGTAGAAGAGCCCCCGACGGGCTTCCGGACGATGGGTGCCGTACCCGGTGTGCGACAAGACGGCCCGGGAGGAACGTCGTGTCGTGGCTGGTTCTCGTCCTATCCGGTGTGCTCGAAGCGGTGTGGGCAACGGCGATGGGCAAGTCCGAAGGGTTCACCAAGCTGTCACCGAGCGTGGTGTTCGTGGTCGCGATCATCGGCAGCATGGCGGGGCTGGCGTATGCGATGCGCAACCTGCCGATCGGGACCGCCTACGCCGTCTGGGTGGGAATCGGGGCGGTTCTCACGGTGGTCTACGCGATGGCTACCGGCGGGGAGTCGGCCTCGCCGCTGAAGGCGGTCTTCCTGGTGATGATCATCGGCGGCGTGGTCGGGCTCAAGCTTGTGCACTGATCCAGGCTGACCCGAAGTGCTCCCGGGACGTGGCCGCGCATCTATGCTGCCTGGCATGAGGGGATTCAATATGCGCGTCCGAGGGCTTTCGCAGGTGGGCGCGGCGGCCGGCCTCGCCTGTCTCGCGATCGCGGCAGCGGGTCCGGCCCACGCCGACGATCTGAACATGACGACGTGCTCCGATCAGCAGATCATGTCCTCGATCCAGCAGAACGATCCCGTCATCTGGTGGCGGATCAATCGGGATCCGAAGCTGGAGCAGGAGTTGCGGGACGGGCTGGCCGTCGTCCTCGCTGCCCCGCCTGGTCAACGCCAGCCGCTGGTCAACACGTTGGAGCAGACGCTCGGCTACGAACAATGGCTGGGTGTCAGTGATGACATCATGGATTCGTCCACTGGTCCGATCGGCAGGGCCGTCAACAACTGCCACAACTTCTGATCCGACGATCAGCGGCCGGCGGTGATGACCTCGGCCGTCGGCAGTTCCCGTTGCTCGGGCAGTAGGCAGCGGATCGCGAAGATCCCGTCCCGGAGCCCGGCGGTATCGATCCAGTTCGGGTGTCCCGGATCGTCGGGACCGAGGATCACCTCGTAACCGCCGTCGTCGTCGAGGACGATGTCGGCACCGGTCAGATAGCAGCGGTGTGCGGGGAAGTCCGGGGTGTTGAACCAACGGTCGTAGAAGACGAACGACCAGAACCGTGCCTGCGGCGGCCGGCCGCGCAACCGAAGCGCCGCACCGGATTCCAGCTGCACGTAGAAGCCGTCGTAAACGTTGTCGAGGGTGGGGAACAGCGCACCGGTGTAGCGCGGCTGGTGCACCGGGGCATCCGGGGGCGGGTAGGCGTTGACCCCGGCGGACCGCACCGTCTCGGTGACCGAGATGGTGCACTGAATCTCGTCGCGGAAATACTCCTCGGCCCGGTCCGCACGCTGCGACCACGACATTGGCGCCGGGTCCGCGCCACCGGTGCGGGTAATCGACAGCGCCGCTTCGGATTCCGGCGCGTGCTCGTGGTAGAGCCGAACCATGACGAGGAAGTCGTCGGCGACAAGCGGCAGCCACGGACGGCCGTCGCCCGGATCGTCGCCACCGATCAGCAGGTCGATATCGCGGCCGTCCCCGAGCAGCCGACGATCGGAGATGTTGGCCGACGGCGCGTTGTAGCCCGCGCCGCGGGTGTAGACCTGCACGCCGGCGTAGACGGCGTCACCGATCGGCCCCTGAAGCCGGTAGGTCATCGCCGGGGAGATGGGAGCGCTGAGGTAGATCGTGGTCGGGTTGTCGCCGCCGTACTTGCGCCACGGACGTTCCCAGTTCGTCAGAACGGGTGCCGCGGGATCGCCCTTCTGGAACCACATCTCGGTCGCCAGGTCATAGGCGGACAGCAGGAAGAACAACGCGCGCTGGGCCTCGAGTTCACCGAGGCCCTCGATTTCGCGTTCGACGATCGCGCTGTTGTCTGCGAGCGCGCGGGCCAGCCGGGTCGCGGCGTTGTCCTGACCGGGCCGGGTCACGTCGGGTTAGGGGGTGAGGTTCCAGACGCCGGGATCGGTGGCCGGGAACGTCGAGCACTGCGCGGCGACGGCGTCGGCGACCGGGGCGGCGGCGGTGAACAGCCCCGCGTACTGCGGGAAGAAGCGGCCGATCTCAGCGATCTCGGCCTGCCGCTCCTGCGGCGACTTCTGCAGGAACAAATTCAGGTGGTAAACGACCCCGCCCTGCACCCAACCCGGCTCGGAGTTGTACTTCTCCACGATCGCCCCGTAGGCGACCGGGTCGGCCACCTTGGTGGCGGCCATGATCTGGTCCAGCGTGCAGGTGGTGTTCAGCATGGTGGGCGCAACCGCGTTCGGGTCGGCGCCGGCAATGCCGGTTCCGCAGAACGCAGCGGCGGACACGGCGCCAGCGGCGATGGCGGCGGAAAGCGGGCGAAGATTCGTCATGAGCACCAGACCCTAGCCGAGCGGTTTGGTGGCTCGTGAAGCGGAGTGGGCAGAACTGGGTCCGAGACAGTCCTAGCGGGCGACCCGCACCGAGCCGTCACCGGCGGCGCGGTCGCCGGGGTGCCCGATGCGAACCGAGCCGTCACCGGCTTTGTGTTCGCTGGGGTGCCCGATGCGAACCGAGCCGTCACCGGCTTTGTGTTCGCCGGGGTGCCCGATGCGAACCGAGCCGTCACCGGCTTTGTGTTCGCCGGGGTGCCCGACGCGGACCGAGCCGTCACCGGTTGCGTGTTCGGCTTGGTCGGACACGCGTACCGAGCCGTCCCCGGCTGCGCCGGCAACGCCGGTGCCCAGGCCCATGGCGGCCAGGGCGACGCCGCCCGCAATGAACCCGCCGATGATGATCTGCTTCACGTTATGGATGGTGGTCATTGCAGCGTTCCTTCTGTCCGGGCTCCGCAGGTGTCGCGTCGCCGATAGGTCAAGCAGACGCCGTCAAGGCGGCTACCGATCCCAAGAGCAGGAGCCGGTTTGGCACCTCGCGGCGGGTGCAATACCGGGGCAATGCGAGCGAAACGCATCACCGCCAACCTGCGGGTAGTCGACATCGGGGCCGCTAACGGCTTCTACACCGGATATCTCGGGCTCACCGACGAGGAGTTCAACCTCGGCTGGGTGGCCCGCTACACCGCGCCGGACACCGGGGCGCACGTGCAGCTGGTCACCGAGGACGCGACCGCACCTGAGACACCGGTGCTGTCCGTCCACGCCGAGGACGTCGAGGCAGCCTACGAGGAAGCCCGGCGGCTCGGTTACGAGATCGTGCACCCGCTCACCACCGAGCCGTGGGGCGTCTACCGGTTCTTCGTGCGGGCGCCGGACGGCAACGTCGTCAACATCGTGCAGCACCGGCGCTGATCAGCAGGGCATATCCCCGGGGGTGTAGTAGGGCACACCCGCGGGGGTGAAGCACGGCGGCCGGCCCTCCCAGCGCTGCCGCGCCTCGTCCCAGGCGTCCGCCGCCACGATGCTGCCCGCGATGGCGGCGCCCTCGCCGGGCATCAGGCAGCCGTTGGCGTTCACGTAGGGTCCGCCCACTTCACCGCACACGGCCTGCGCGCTCGGCGCCGCCGCCATCGGCAGCAGCGTCATCGCCAAACCGGTCAGCAGAACGGTCGTGCGCTTCTTCATGGTCGTCCCCCTTCCTGTGAGCCGTCTCAGGCTAGACCAGCGCACGGCGGCGAACCGGCGGATCGGCCTCAATACCGCAGACCGTGGCCGAACCGGAACAGCGGATCGGCGGTGTCGAACGCGACGTCGGTGCGGCTGGCCGCCACCGCCGCGTCGGAACGGGGCAGGTCGAACGGCAGGGTGCCGCGCGGTTCGGCGGCCCCGAACAACACCGCGATCAGCGCCCGCTCGGACACACCGAAGTTCGCGATCAGCGCGGCCGCGGCGCCGGCCAACGGGGTCAACACCGCGGGCCGGTCCAGATAGACGTCGATGACGGTGGGCACCGCCGCGCACACCGCGCGAATCCGGCGCACCTCCTCGGCGGCGAACTCGAGCGAGCCGTGGTGGAACAACGCGGCCATCCCCTCGGTGCGCGGTTCGTACGGTGCTTTGATCCGCAGCACGGCGACGTCGGCGGCGGCCGGGTCGTCGACCCTTGTCGCGTGACCCTCGAGCGCGGCCGCGCTGATCTGCGGGGCGAACACCTTGGCCCCGCGCGCCAGGGGCAGCAGCCCGGTATTGGTTAGCAGGGTCAGCGAATCGCGCTGGGCGGCCAAGCCAGCATCGCGAAAATCGCTGCGGCCCAACGTGATCGATGCCGCTTCTTCGTCGACGAACGGGTGCTCGAACAACCCCAGGGTGAACGTGACCCGCAGCAACCGGCGCACCGACTCGTCGATCCGCGATTCGCTGACCCGGCCGTCGCGCACCAGTCCCAGCAGCACTTCGGTGCAGTCCTCGCCGCCGAACTGGTCGGCGCCGGCCTCGATCACCCGCAGTGCCCGGTCGGCCGGGCCCAGGTGCTCGACCCCCCAGGCCCGGGCGACGCCCAGGTCCCCCAGATCGGGGTGGTCACTCACCAAACCCCAGTCCGTGCAGACGATCCCGTCGAATCCCAGCTCGTCCCGCAGCAGTCCGGTGATCACCGACTTGTTGAAGCCGAACCCCACCTCGTCCCAGTCGGTCCCGACCGGCATGCCGTAGTAGGGCATCACCTCCGCCGCGCCGGCGTCGAGTGCGGCGCGGAACGGCCGCAGGTGGTAGGCGGCGTTGTCGCCGGGATAGACCTGCTCGCGTCCCCACCCGAAATGCGGGTCGTTGCCGTCGAGCTGGGGACCGCCGCCCGGGAAATGCTTGACCATCGCGGCCACCGAATCGGCACCGAGTCGGGCACCCTGCAGGCCGTCGACGTAGGCGACGCCGAGCCGGGAAGTGAGCTCGGCGTCCTCGCCGAACGTGGTGTTGATCCGCGACCAGCGCGGTTCGGTCGCCACATCGAGTTGCGGGTGCAGCGCGACGCGGATGCCGACCGCCAGGTACTCCTGGCGCACGATGTCGGCGAACTCCCGCACCCGGTCCGCCGAGCCGATCGCCGCCAGCCCGAGCGGCTCGGGCCACAGGGAGAAGGGCCCCGCCATCATCTGGGTCAGCGGATTGTCGCCGAAGTGATGCCGCGGATCGGAGGAGAAGGTCACCGGGATGCCCAGCGGGTGCCGAAGCGCGGCGGATTGCACGCTGTTGTGCCACTGGGCAAAGGACCGGCCGTCCGGCAGCGAGCCCAGGACGTTGAAGTGCCGCAGACCCTTGTCCACCAGCGAGCGCAGCGAGCGTTCCCCGAACAGCGGCACCACCGCGTCGACGTCGGCGGGCACCGCGATGGTGTGGAACATCAGCCCGACCTTGTCGGCCAGCGGCATCCGCGACAGCAGGTCCTCGACGCGCTGGTGCACCGACAACCCCGCGTCCTGATACGGGTACTGGGCTTCCACCACGGCGCTCCTCTGCGATCGCGTCCCCGAGGCGAGGATAAGGGCGTTTTGACCTGCGCGGATAACCCCAGGTAAGCTGCCTCGTTGGCGTGCGGTACGCCGCGAGTTCTCGCGGGGTGAGCCGGGATCTCGGGTCAGTGTTGGTCGCCGAGAGTCACAACCCCACCGTCGACGCCTCGACCGGCACCCGGTCACGCCGGGACCCACCACCGGGGGACACCCCCGAAAACGAGAGGTAGTGCTGTGCCTACGTACACGCCGAAGGCGGGTGACACCACACGTTCGTGGTATGTCATCGACGCCACCGACGTGGTGCTCGGCCGGCTCGCCGTTGCGGCAGCGACTCTGCTGCGCGGCAAGCACAAGCCGACATTCACGCCGAACGTCGACGGTGGCGATTTCGTCATCGTCATCAACGCCGACAAGATCGCCATCAGCGGCGACAAGTTGGATTCCAAGATGGCCTACCGCCACTCGGGTTACCCCGGCGGCCTGCGGGCCCGCACCCTCGGTGACGAGATGGCCAAGCACGCCGACCGTGTCGTCGAGAAGGCGATCGTGGGCATGCTGCCGCACAACAAGCTGAGCCGGCAGATCCAGAAGAAGCTCAAGGTCTACGTCGGGCCGGATCATCCGCACAGCGCACAGCAGCCGATTCCGTTCGAGATCAAGCAGGTGGCCCAGTGACCGAAGCAACCGAGACCGAGACCGCCGTCGAGGCGATCGCCGAGGAGACCGTCGAGACCGCGGACGTCACCCCTGAGGTGACCGAGGTGGCCACGCCGCGCGAGCCGGTCATCATCGACCGCCCGATCCAGACCGTCGGCCGCCGCAAGGAGGCCGTGGTGCGGGTGCGCCTGGTTCCCGGCACCGGCCAGTTCAACCTCGACGGCCGCACGCTGGAGAACTACTTCCCCAACAAGGTGCACCAGCAGCTCATCAAGGCTCCGCTGGTGACGGTGGACCGGGTCGACTCCTTCGACATCTACGCCCACCTCGATGGTGGCGGCCCGTCCGGGCAGGCCGGCGCGCTTCGCCTGGCCATCGCCCGTGCGCTGATCCTGGTGCAGCCGGAGGACCGCCCGGCGCTGAAGAAGGCGGGCTTCCTGACCCGCGATCCGCGCGCCATCGAGCGCAAGAAGTACGGCCTGAAGAAGGCCCGCAAGGC
>JAGQTW010000114.1 GCA_020438785.1 Mycobacterium sp.
CCCGGGAGCGGCTGGTGTTCATCAACACCGGTTTCAAGGACCGCACCGGCGACGAGATCCACACCTCGATGGAGGCCGGCCCGATGATCCGCAAGGGCGCGATGAAGTCGCAGCCGTGGATCCTGGCCTACGAGGACCAGAACGTCGACGTCGGGCTGGCCACCGGGTTCTCCGGCAAGGCCCAGATCGGCAAGGGGATGTGGGCCATGACCGAACTGATGGCCGACATGGTCGAGCAGAAGATCGGTCAGCCCCGCGCCGGCGCCACCACGGCGTGGGTGCCCTCGCCCACCGCGGCGACCCTGCACGCCATGCACTACCACTACGTCGACGTCTACGCGGTGCACAAGGAGCTGGCGGGCAAGACCCGCGGCACCATCGACGCGCTGCTGACCATCCCGCTGACCGCGGAGCTGGCCTGGTCGCCGGAGGAGATCCACGAGGAGGTCGACAACAACTGCCAGTCGATCCTCGGCTACGTGGTGCGCTGGATCGACGCGGGCGTCGGCTGCTCCAAGGTGCCCGACATTCACGACGTCGCCCTGATGGAAGACCGTGCGACACTTCGGATCTCGAGCCAATTGCTGGCGAACTGGCTGCGCCACGGCGTCATCACCGAAGACGACGTCAAGGCCAGCCTGCGGCGGATGGCGGCGGTGGTCGACGAGCAGAACGCGTCGGACCCCGACTTCAAGCCGATGGCGCCTGACCCGGACAACAGCATCGCGTTCCAGGCGGCCCAGGAGCTCATCCTGGCCGGCGCGGCGCAGCCCAACGGCTACACCGAGCCGATCCTGCATCGCCGCCGTCGCGAGTACAAGGCCGCCACCGGCGCCTGACGCGGCACCCCGCCACGTTCCGTCCGACGAAAGAGGTTAGGCACCCGCATGGGCAGGCACAGCATTCCGGGTCCGGGGGAAGCGTTCGGGGAACCCGCTGAGCCCGCCGATCCCGCGAGTGGCCGCTTCCCCCGCGCGGAGGGCGACGACGGGTTGACGGCGACCGGCCGCCAGCGCGCCGCGTTCGAGGGCGGGCACCGCAGCGAAGGCGGCCGGCGCGGGGTGAGCATCGGGGTCATCGTCGCCCTCATCACCGTGGTGGTGGTGGTCGGTGGGGTGATCCTGTGGCGGTTCTTCGGCGACGTGCTCTCGCACCGGTCGAGCAGCGCGGCCCAGCAGTGCCTCGGCGGCACCGCCAGCGTGCCGGTCGTGGTCGACCCGTCGATCGCCGACAACGTCAAGAAGTTCGCCGAGGAGTTCAACACCACCGCCAAACCGGTCGGTGACCGCTGCGTGAAGATGACGGTCACCCAGGGTGGTTCGGACGCCGTGGTGTCCGGGTTCATCGGCGACTGGCCGGGCGACCTCGGTGAGCGCCCCGCGCTGTGGATCCCGGCCAGCTCCGTCTCGGCCGCGCGGCTGCAGGCCGCCGCCGGCAAGGAGAGCGTCAGCGACGCCCGCTCGCTGGTCAGTTCCCCGGTAGTGCTCGCCGTCCGCCCACAGCTCAAAGACGCGCTGTCCCAGCAGAGTTGGGCGGCGCTGCCCGGCCTGCAGGCCAACCCCACCGCGCTGGACGCGGTGAACCTGCCCGGCTGGGGCTCGCTGCGGCTGGCGCTGCCCGTCGTCGGCGACAGCGACGCCTCGTACCTGGCCGCCGAGGCGGTTGCGGCGGCCTCCGCCCCGCCGGGCGCACCCGCCACCGCCGGCCTGGGGGCGGTCAACACGCTGGTCGCCGGCCAGCCCAAGCTCGCCGACAACACCGCCGACACCGCCTGGACCGCGCTGCGCGCCGACGGCGACCCGGCCGCGGCGCCGGTGCACGCCGTCGTCACCACCGAACAGCAAGTCTTCCAACGGTCCTCGTCGATCCCCGACGCCAAGAATGCCGTCGCGATCTGGCTGCCGCCCGGCCCGGTCGCGCTGGCCGACTACCCCACCGTGCTGCTGTCCGGGACCTGGCTGTCCGAGGAACAGGTGAGCGCGGCCAGCGAGTTCGCCCGATTCATGCACAAACCGGAGCAGCTGGCTCAACTCGCGAGCGCCGGGTTCCGGGCCGAGGGCGCCAGCCCGAAGGGCAACGACGTGGTGGAGTTCGGGCCGATCGGCGAGCCGCTGGCGGTCGGCGACGAGGCCCTGCGCGCGACCCTGGCCGACGCCCTGACCTCGCCAGCGACCGGCTCGGCGACCACCGTCATGCTCGACCAGGCGCTGTCCGGTGACGAGGGCGGCAAGCCGCGGCTGGCCAATGTGACCGGCGCGCTGGACAACCGGATCAGGGCGCTGCCGCCGAACTCCGCGGTCGGGTTGTGGACCTTCAACGGCGTCGAGAGCCGCAGCGTCGTCCCGCTGGGCCCGCTCTCCGATCCGGTCGACGGCCAGCCGCGTACCGCGGCGCTCAGCGGTGCGCTGCAGGGGCTGGCGCCGTCGGGGTCCGGCGCGGTGTCGTTCACCACGCTGCGCATCGTCTACAACGACGCGCTGGCCAACTACCTTCCGGGACAGGCCAATTCGGTGCTGGTGATAACCCAGGGCCCGCACACCGACCAGTCCCTGGACGCGGGCGGGCTGCAGGACTTCGTCAGGTCCGCCGCCGACCCGAACCGCCCGATCGCGATCAACGTGATCGACTTGGGTGACGACCCGGACCGCGGCACCTGGGAGGCGGTCGCGCAGGCCTCCGGCGGCAGCTACCAGAACGTCGGCGCCTCGGACTCCCCCGAGTTGGCGACCGCGGTCACCACGCTGGTGTCCTAAGTCAGGCCCAGTAGTTGCGTTGCGCCCGCGGTGAATTCATCGGGCACCTCGATCTGCGGGTAGTGCCCGATCCCCGGTAGCTCGATCACGTCGGCGGCCGGCCGGAGTTCCCGCAGGCCTTCGAGCACGTTGGTGGTGGCGACCGGATCGCCGGTGGCCCACAGGAAGCCCAGCGGCTTGGTCCAGTCCCGCACCGCGCCGTGCCAGCGCGGGGCGAACCGGACCCGCTCGTTGAGGTACGCGCACAGCAGGTGCAAAATCCGCTGGCCGTCCTCGCGGGCCAGCAGCGCCCACTGGGCCTCGGCCTCCTCGGCGGACAGCGGGTGCTGCGCGCTGAACAGTTCGGCGAATCCACGGATGAAGCCGCGTTTGTTGGTGAGCCGGGCGAACAGCGGGCCGAGCGGACCGCGCAGGATCTTCTGGCTGCGGCGCAGGCTGGCCCGCTCGATGATCACGCTGCCGTTGGTGAGCACGGCACGCTGCAGGTCGAACGGGAGGCCGCCGGAGATGTCGCGGGCCAGCAGTTCGGTGGCCACCGAGGTGCCCATGTCGTGCGCCAGCAGCACCACCGGGCCGACCCCGGCGTCGGCGACCACGTCCTGCACGATGTCGGCCTGCTCGAGCAGGCTGTAGCGGTGCGGCCGCGGTTTGTCCGACAGACCGAAGCCGAGGAAGTCCAGGGTCAGCCAGGCCCGGCCGCCCAGCCGGTCGACGACACCGCGGAAGTCGTAGGAGCTCGACGGAAAGCCGTGCAGCAGAAGCACGGTCGGCCCGGCTCCGGTCCCGGGCGCGGATCGGACGAACACCGACCCGGCGCCGGTATTCAGCAACCGACCCCCGTCTTGCCACTGTCGAACGCCGGCGGGCAGCACGGAACCGACGCTATCAGGCATTGATTGAGTACTGAGAGCGAAATTCCGGCGGAGATCTCGCTCTGAGCGCTATCTCAAACGCGTGCTACGCGAAGGCCTCCACCGGCGGGCAGGAGCACATCAGGTTGCGGTCGCCGTAGGCGCCGTCGATGCGGCGCACCGGCGGCCACACCTTCGGCCGGTAGCCGACGCCGAGCGGGTAGGCCGCCTGCTCCCGGGTATAGGGGTGGTTCCACTCGCCGACCAGCAGGCAGGCCGCGGTGTGCGGGGCGTTGTGCAGCGGGTTGTCATCGGCGGGCCACTCCCCCGACCCGACCTTGTCGATCTCGGCGCGGATCGCGATCATCGCCTCACAGAACGCGTCCACCTCGGCCAGGCTCTCGCTCTCGGTGGGCTCCACCATCAGCGTGCCCGCCACCGGGAAGCTCATCGTCGGGGCGTGGAAACCGAAGTCCGCCAACCGCTTCGCCACATCGTCGACGGTGACGCCGG
>JAGQTW010000115.1:0-4464 GCA_020438785.1 Mycobacterium sp.
CAGGTGATGAGCCTGATCTTCGACGGGGTCTTCGACCGCTACCCGACGCTGCGAATCGTGTTCGTCGAGCACGCCTTCAACTGGATCCTGCCGCTGATGTGGCGGATGGACGCCATCTACGAGGCCCGCAAGTCGTGGATGGACATCAAGCGCAAACCCAGCGAGTACGTCAAGGACCACATCAAGTTCACCACCCAGCCGCTGGACTATCCGGAGGACAAGACCGAACTGCTGCGGGCCTTCGAGTGGATGGAATGCGAGAAGATCCTGCTGTTCTCCTCGGACTACCCGCACTGGACCTATGACGACCCGCGCTGGCTGGTCAAGCACCTGCCCGAGCACGCCCGCGAAGCCGTGATGTTCCGCAACGGCCTCGAGACCTACAAGCTGCCCGCGACGGTCCCGGCCCTCGAGGGCCAGATGCGGGTCTTCTGACCGATGGCACAGGAAAAGCAGCCCAGGCTGGCGCAGGGCCGCGAGCACGTGGTGGCCACCGTCGACGAGATCCCGCCCGGCACACACAAACTGGTGCCGATCGGGCGGCACGGTGTCGGTGTCTACAACGTCAACGGGACGTTCTACGCCATCGCCAACTACTGTCCGCACGAGGGCGGCCCGCTGTGCTCGGGACGCCCACGCGGCCGCAACATCGTCGACGAGAACGTTCCCGGCGATGCGGTGATGGTGCGGGACCTGGAGTTCATCTACTGCCCGTGGCATCAGTGGGGTTTCGAACTGGCCACCGGGACCACCGCGGTCAAGCCCGAGTGGAGTATCCGCACCTATCCCGTCCGAGTAGTGGGCGACGACGTGCTCGTGATGGCATGACCGGCCCGCAGCTCCGCGACGGCGAGCAGGTCCTCGAGGTCAACGGCGGCAACGTCGTGTACGAGATCCTCGGTGAGACCGGGGAGTTCATCACACTCACACCGGGCGGGCGCTACAGCAAGGACATCGAGGGCCTGCGTCCGCTCGCCGACGAATTGGTCGAGGGCGGCTACCGCGTGCTGCTGTGGGACCGGCCCAACTGCGGAAAGTCCGACCTGCAGTTCTACGGTCAGAGCGAATCCCACATGCGTGCCGACACGCTGCACGCCCTGATCACCGGACTGGGCATCGGCCCGTGCATCATCGCCGGCGGATCCGGCGGGGCGCGGGACTCGATCCTGACCACGATCCTGCATCCCGAGGTCGCCACCAAGCTGGTGGTGTGGAACATCGTCGGCGGCGTCTACGGTTCCTTCGTCCTGGGCTCCTACTACCTGGTGCCGAGCATCCTGGCGGTGCGCGGCCTCGGCATCAAAGGCCTGCTGCAGGTCGACGAGTGGAAGGAACGCATCGCCGCGAACCCGGGTAACTCCGATCGCATCCTGGCCATGGACTCCGACGAATTCCTGCGGGTCATGCTGCGCTGGCTCAACGCCTTCGTGCCCAAGCCCGGGCAGGCGATACCCGGTGTCGATGACGAGTTGTTCGGCGACATCAAGGTTCCCACGCTGATCATCCGCGGCGGCGAGAACGACTGGGACCACCCCAAACGCACCTCGCTGGAGGTCAACTGCCTGATCAAGGGATCCACCCTGATCGACCCGCCGTGGCCCGAAGACGCCTGGGAGCGGGCCGGCGAGGACCGCGCGTCCGGGAAGGTCAAGCGGTTCAACATGTTCGACACCTGGGTGCAGGCCGCGCCCGCCATCCTCGACTTCGTCGGCCGATGAGCACCGGCTCACACGGTGCGGATGTGCACCTCACAGTTTGTCGAGGCCTCCAGGGCGGTGAACACTCGGCTCTCGGGGATGCGCTCCATATCGGCCCTGCGCAGCGTCACCCGGATGATGTCGTAGCCGTCGGCACCGGGCGTGCGGTCGATCCGGCCGGTCAGACCGAACCCGGCCAGTACACCGTGCGCGTCCTCATCGGTCCCCCGGCTGACAAACGTCATGGTGCCCGCGGTGGGCGTGGTGCCGAAGGCGTTGGCACACATCGTGATCGCCATGCACTGCAGCTCCTCCGGGTCGGCACCCGTCATCAGCAGCTCGGCCTCGCGACGACCACGCGGCATCGCGGCGACGTTGTTGTCGACCAGCTCGACACCGGATTCGGCGGCCAGCGTCCGCAGCGTCGCCACGCCGGCGGTCAGCTGCTCCGGCGACAGTGCACCCGACGGGTCCACGTCGACGCGGACAACGGCCGTTCTCATGCGCCACAGCCTAGCGAGCCGGTGGCGAGGACCCGAGACAGAAGAGGTGAGCGATGAGCGGGACCGCGCAGGCCGGCACCGTGCTGACGGTTGCCGCCGCCCCCGGCGTCACCCCGCGGCTGCTGCGTCTGCCTGCGGCGGTCGAGACGCACAGCGCCTACCTCGCCGACGGCGGGTATGCGCTGCTGGACAACGTCGAAACGCTGCTGGCCGAGGTGGACCGGTCCGGTCTGCTGGGCCGCGGCGGTGCCGCCTTCCCCCTCGGGGTGAAGCTCCGCACGGTGCGCGCGGCGCACCTGCGGGGTCACGAGACCGTGGTGGTGGCCAACGGCGAGGAGGGCGAGCCGGCCTCGGTGAAGGACCGCTGGTTGCTGCGGCACCGGCCGCACCTGGTGCTCGACGGGTTACGCCTGGCGGCCCGGTTGGTGGGCGCGCAGCGCGCCTATGTCTACGTCTCCGACCGGGCGGCGGCGCTGGCCGTCGACCACGCGCTCGACGAGGTCGGGTTCGACACCCTCGGCGGCCTGGACATCTCGATCGTCACCGTCGATCCGGGTTACGTGGCCGGCGAGGAGACCGCGGCGGTGCGGGTGATCAACGGCGGGCCGGCCAAACCCACCGACAAGCCGCCCCGGCCGTTCCAGCACGGTGTTGCCGGGCACCCGACGCTGGTCAGCAACGTCGAGACGCTGGCGAACCTGCCCTACGTGGCCGCCCACGGCGCCGCGGAGTTCCGCTCGGCGGGCACCGAAGCCTCGCCGGGCACGTTCCTGGTGACCGTCACCGGAGCGGGACGGCCGCCGGCGCTCTACGAGATGGCGCACGGAGTGCCCTTCACCGATCTACTTGCCCTGCACGGCGTTTCGCCCGACCATGTGCGCGGCGCCCTGATGGGTGGATACTTCGCCGGGCTGCTGGATCGGGCGGTGCTGGACACAACGCTGGACCACGAGACGTTCCGCGCGATCGGCAGCGGTCTG
Source organism: Mycobacterium sp. (assembly GCA_020438785.1). Taxonomy (GTDB): domain Bacteria; phylum Actinomycetota; class Actinomycetes; order Mycobacteriales; family Mycobacteriaceae; genus Mycobacterium. The sequence continues at coordinate 3,181 of JAGQTW010000115.1, forward strand.
GGTTGCGGCGCGGTGGCGATCCTGACAGACGACTGCCCGGTCGCCGTCGCGGCCTCGGTGCTGGCCTACTTCGATCGCGAGAACGCCGGGCAGTGCGGTTCGTGCTTCAACGGGACCGCCGCGATGGCGGCCGCCGCCGGTGCGTTGCGCGACGGTGCGGCGACCGCGGAAGACGTTGCCCGACTGGACCGCTGGTCGGTGGTCTTGCGCGGCCGGGGCGCCTGCGCGACGCTCGACGGCGCCGCCAACGTCGCGGTGAGCCTGCTCAAACGCTTCCCGCAACTCGTCGAGCAGCACCTCGCCGGGCGCTGCGAGACCTGCCGCGCCGGCACCTTCAGCGCCCAGCGTCCGTACGAGGTGGAGGCGGCCCGATCATGAGCGATCACCTGCGAATCCGGCTCGACCGCACGATCTGCGACGGGTTCGGCGCCTGCGCCCGGCACGCACCGGACTACTTCTCCCTGGACGATTGGGGGTACGCCGCGCTCGTCGGGGACGGCACCGTCCCCGACGGCGACCGGCCCGCCGTGCTGCGCGCGTTGTTCGACTGCCCGGTGCACGCCATCGTCGAGGTCACCGACGACGAGTTCGCCGGTGAGGGCCGGCCCGAATCCACTGCTGCCGACGAGGAACCGGTGTTCGAGGCCCGCTGGGGCTTCGCCCAGTGAGCACCGGAGGGACTCGCGCACCGCTGCCGCAACTCACCGCGGAGACCGAGTTCTTCTGGACGTCGGGCGCCGACGACACCCTGCGCATCCAGGAGTGCCGGGGCTGCTCGGCGCTGATCCACCCGCCGCAGCCGGTGTGCCGGTACTGCGGCGGGCACGACCTCGGCCCGCGGGCGGTCAGCGGGATCGCGGTGTTGTCGGCGTTCACCGTCAACCACCGGTTCGCCATCCCCGGCCTGGCCGCGCCCTACGTCGTCGCCCAGGTCGCGATCCGGGAGGACCCGCGGGTCCGGTTGACCACCAACATCGTCGATGCCGATCCCGACGATCTGGAGATCGGGCAGCTGGTCGAGGTGGTCTTCGAGAAGAACGACGACGTCTACCTGCCGCTGTTCCGGCCGCTGACGCCCACGCAGTTCGGGGAGCAACCGGCCGACGAGATCGCGCCGCAGGATTTCGCCCGTCACGTCCGGCCGCCGTTGACGTCGGCGAGGTTCGAGGAACGCTCGGCGATCACGGGCATCGGCGCCTCCCGGCTGGGCCGGCGGCTGATGGTCAACCCGCTGTCGTTGACGGTCGAGGCCTGCGAGGCGGCCGTCGCCGACGCCGGCCTGAC
>JAGQTW010000115.1:4541-24518 GCA_020438785.1 Mycobacterium sp.
CTGGAGGGCGCGCTGGGCCTGCGGCCCACGTGGATCAACGGCGGCATGGACACCTTCGGTCCCGGTGGCTCGGTGATCGCCGCGATGATGGCGGTGGCGACCGGGATGGCCCGGCACGTGCTGTGCTTCCGCACGCTGTGGGAGTCGACCTTCCAGGAGTTGCTCAAGCAGGGCAGGATGGCGCCGCCCGGTGGTCTGCGCACCACCAGCTGGCAGATGCCGTTCGGTGCCACCTCGGCCGCGCACACGCTGGCGCTCAACGCGCAGCGGCACTTTCAGCGTTACGGCACCAGCCGGGAGACGTTGGGCTGGATCGCGCTGAACCAGCGCGCCAACGCCGCGCTGAACCCGACCGCGATCTACCGCGATCCGATGAGCATGGACGACTACCTGTCGGCCCGGCCGATCACCACACCGTTCGGGCTGTACGACTGCGACGTGCCGTGCGACGGCGCGGTCGCGGTGATCGTCTCGGCGGTCGAAGCCGCCCGCGACCTGCCGCGCACACCCGTGCTGTTCGAGGCGGTGGGCACCCAGATCCTGGAGCGCACCGACTGGGACCAGACCACGCTCACCCACGAGCCGCAGGTGCTGGGCCAATCCGCCCACCTGTGGTCACGAACATCGTTGCGGCCCAGCGACGTCAAGGTCGCCGAACTCTACGACGGGTTCACCTTCAACTGCCTGTCCTGGATCGAGGCGCTCGGCTTCTGCGGTATCGGCGAGGCCAAGGACTTCCTCGACGGCGGCACTAACATCGCCCGCGACGGGGTACTGCCGCTGAACACCCACGGCGGCCAGCTCTCCCACGGCCGCACCCACGGGATGGGCCTGATTCACGAGGCGGTCACCCAGTTGCGTGGCGAGGCCGGCGAGCGTCAGGTGGCCGGCGCGACGGTGGCGGTCGCCAGCAGCGGCGGCCTGACACCGAGCGGGGTGCTGCTGATGCGGGTGGACACGTGAGCTCCTCACCGGCCGCTCGCCGCGTCGTCCCCGTCGACGGGCTGCCGATGTCGGGATTGTTCGCCGAGGCCGCCGAACCCAGGGCGGTCATCGTGGCGCTGCACGGCGGAGCGTCGTCGGCGGCCTACTTCGACTGCCCCGGCCATCCCGAGCTGTCGCTGCTGGCGCTGGGCGCCGCAACGGGTTTCACGGTGATCGCCCTGGACCGGCCCGGCTACGGCACATCGGCGCCGTATGCCGACATGATGTGGGACCCGGCGCGTCGGGTAGAGCTCGCGTACGCGGCGACCGACGCGATGCTCGGGTCCCGCCCGCGCGGGGCGGGGGTGTTCCTGCTCGCGCACTCCAACGGCTGCGAACTCGCGCTGCGGATGGCGGCCGACCGACGCGACCACCACCTGCTGGGTCTCGAATTGGCCGGCACCGGGCTGCGCAAGTATCCCGCGGCCGCCGAGATTCTCAGCCAGGCCACCCCCAGCCACCGGCCGGCCGGACTGCGTGAGTTGATCTGGGCGCCCGAGGAACTGTATCCGCCGGACGTGATCAACACGGTGGGGTCGGCGGGTGCGCCGCCGCAGGAGGCCGAGATCTCCACGCACTGGGCGACGCGGGACTTCCCGGCGCTGGCTGCCCAGGTGCGGGTCCCGGTGCGCTTCACCGCCGCCGAGCACGAGCGGGTGTGGGATTCCACGCCCGAGGCGCTCGCCGACATCGCCGCGCTGTTCACCGCGTCCCCCGGGGTCGAGATTCATCGCCAGCGGAACGCCGGCCACAACCTCAGCCTGGGGCTGAGTGCCGGGCAGTATCACGCGGGTGTGCTGGCCTTCGCCGAACAGTGCAGCAACGCCGAATCGAACAAGGAGGCCGGCTAATGCGGGTGGGATTCATCGGGTTGGGCAGCCAGGGCGCGCCGATGGCGCGCCGCATCGTCGAGGCGGGACACCCGACCACGCTGTGGGCCCGCCGTCCCGAATCGGTGGAGCCGTTCGCCGACACCGCCGCCACGGTCGCCGCCACGCCGGCCGAGCTCGCCGCCGCCAGCGACCTGGTCTGCCTGTGCGTCGTCGGCGATGACGACGTCCTGGACGTCGTGACCCGGGACGACGGCGTGCTGGCGGGGCTGGCGCCCGGCGGGGTGATCGCTGTGCACAGCACCGTGCACCCGGACACCTGCCGCGACCTCGCCGAGCGGGCACGCTCCAAGGGTGTGACGGTGATCGACGCGCCGGTCAGCGGCGGCGGACCCGCCGCGGAGGCCGGCACCCTGCTGGTGATGGTCGGCGGCGACGAGGACGTGGTGGAGAAGGCACGTCCGGTCTTCGCCAGCTACGCCGAGCCGATCGTGCACCTGGGACCGGTGGGCGCCGGGCAGGTGACCAAGCTGCTGAACAACCTGTTGTTCAGCGCGCATCTGGCCACCGCCAAGACCGCACTGGACCTCGGCCAGGGACTCGGGGTGGCACCGGAGAAACTCGCCGAGGTGATCGGCCGCGGCTCGGGCAACAGCTTCGCGCTGACCAGCGTCGCCCGCTTCGGCGGCAGCCTGGACATGCTCAAGCAGGTCGCCGGCGGACTGCTGCACAAGGACGTCAGCCTGATCGCCGACATTGCCGCCAAGGCCGGCGTCGAACCCGGAGCGGTGCTCGATGCCGCCGACGCCGCATTGGTGCTACTGGACAACCCGCGATGAAGATCGGGTTCGTCGGCGCGGGCCGGATGGGCGCCCCGATGGTGCGCCGGCTGGCCGAGGCCGGCCACACCGTGGCGGCCCTCGGCCGCGACGACGAGAAGCGTTCGGCGATAGCCGAATTGGGCGCACGCCCGGTCGCCTCGCTCGCCGAGGTCGCGGCCGGCGCCGACGCCGTCATCGTGTGCGTGTTCACCGACGAGCAGGTTCGCCGCGTGTGTCTCGACGACGGCCTGCTGGCGGCCATGCCGTCGGGATCGGTGCTGGTGCTGCACACCACCGGCAGCCCCAGCACCGCCGAGGCACTGGCCGAGGCCGGCCGGCCCGGCGGGATCGCCGTGGTGGACGCGCCGGTCAGTGGCGGGCCGCACGATATCGCGGCGGGCACGGTGACGGTGTTCGCCGGCGGTGCCGAAGCTGCCGTGCAGACGGTGCGCCCGGCGCTGTCCGCCTATGCCGAGCCGGTGCTGCACGTCGGACCGACCGGCCGCGGTCAACGGGTCAAGCTGGTCAACAACACGCTGTTCGCCGCGCAGATCGGGATCGTGGCCGAGGCGGTCCGGCTGGCCGGTCGCCTCGGCGTCGACGAGGCGACCCTGCTGAGCGCGCTGCCGCACGGCAGCGGCACCAGCAGGGCGTTGACATCGATCGCGGCGGCGGGTTCGGCGGATCGTTTCATCGCCGCGGTCGGCGAGTTCGTCGGCAAGGACGTCGCCGTCATCCGCGCCACCGTCGCCGAATTGGGTGGCGACCTAGGCATGCTCGACGACGCCGTCGACGCCGGTCTCGCGGGGTCCCGTCGATCGTGAGCGGACAAGAATTCACCTCTCCCGCCAAGCACCCTGTTAGCGTTACGATCGGCGAACAATCCGTAACGCTTCAGGCCCTGACCTCGTCTCGGAGGATTACGCAATGACTCAGGCCGAACTCGTCTTCGATCCGTTCTCGGAAGAGTTCTTCAACAATCCGTTCGACATCTACCGGCGGATGCAGGACGAAGCACCGGTCTACTACCACCCAGGCATGGACTTCTACGCCCTGACCCGGCATGAGGACGTGGCCAACGCCATGAAGGACCACGAGACGTACTCGTCGGCGCGGGGCTGCGATCTGGCCATGGTGCAGTCGAGCGAGCCGCCGCCGAAATCGATCATCTTCATGGACCCGCCCGAGCACCGCCACATGCGCAGCCTGCTGAACAAGGCGTTCACGCCGCGCACCATCCAGGCCCAGCGCGACACCGTCGTCGAGCAGATCGACCGGTTCCTGTCCGCGGCCGACCCGGACGACTTCGACGTGGTTCAGGACTTCTCCGGCCCCTTCCCGGTCGAGGTGATCACCCGGATGGCCGGTGTCCCCGCGGAATACCGCCAGCAGGTCCGGCATTGGATCGACACCTCACTGCACCGCGAACCTGGCCAGATCGGGGTCAGCGAAGCGGGCATGCAGGCCAACATCGAGACCGCGATCTACTACTACAACCTGGTGCAGGAGCGGCGCGCCGAGCCGCAGGACGACATGATCAGCAAGCTCATCGCCGCGGAGATCCCCGATGACGACGGGAACATGCGCAAGCTGGATGACATCGAGATCTGTGGATTCGCAACGCTTCTCGGCGGGGCCGGCGCCGAGACGGTCACCAAGTTGCTGGGCACGGCGATCGTCAACTTCGCCCGCTTCCCCGACGAGTGGCGGAAGCTGCTCGACGACCGGAGCAAGATCCCGGCCGCCGTGGAGGAGATGCTGCGCTACGAGGGCCCGGTGCAGTACAACGTGCGCTACTCGATGAAGGAGAAGACACTGCACGGCGTCACGATCCCGGCGGGTAAGGCGGTCTTCATGATCGGTGCGGCCGCCAACCGCGACCCACGGGCCTTCACCGACGCCGACAAGTTCGACATCGACCGGGACCGCACCGAGGCGCAGAACCTCGGACTGGGCTACGGAATCCACAGCTGCCTCGGCGCAGCGCTCGCCCGGATGGAGAGCGCCATCGCGCTGGAACGGCTGCTGGACTTCATGCCGCGCTACGAGGTGCAGTGGGACCGCCTCGAGCGGGTACACATGCAGAATGTCGCCGGTTGGCACACGGTCCCGGTAAAGGTGTTGCGATGAAGATCAAGGTGGATTTCGACCTCTGCGAGGCCAATGCGATCTGCATGGGCATCATCCCTGAGGTGTTCCAGGTCGACGAGCAGGACTACCTGCATTTGCTGTCCGACGAGGTGACCCCGGAGAACGAGAAGCAGATTCGCGAAGCGGTGCGTCAGTGCCCGCGGCAGGCGATCGCGATCGTCGACTAGCCGGTGCCCGAAACCCGGACGGGTCGCCCACCGAATCTGGCTCAGCCCTGGGCGCCGCACCGCCGCCGGATCTACCTGGCGGTGGCGGCGTGGACCAGCATCGTATTCGTTGCGATGACGGTCGGTGTCGCCGCCGGGCTGATCGAGCCGACGTTCACCTCCGACGTCGTCGCCAATCTTCTGTTCGGCGTACCGGTGCTGGTGTTGCCGGTGGTGCTGCTCTGGGATGCGCCCGGCGAGAACCGGTCCCGCCTCGAGCGCAGTGCCGAACTGACGTTGTTCTACCTGCCGTACACCGCGGCCAGCCAGATCGGCTACGAGTTGGTGTTTCTCATCGGCCACCCGCTGGGCTGGTGGACGCCGACGACCGATCCGGGGTGGAAGTGGTTGTGGTGGCAGTACGGACTGGCCGACACCCGCTACGCCAGCGGCAATCCGTGGACATTCGGATTGGAGGTCGTCGGTGTCCTCACCGGTGTGACGGTGTTCGCGGTGTGGACCCGGCTGATCCGCACCGATCTGGCGCTGGAGTCCCGGATCCGTTGCCTGTGGCTGGCATTCGCCGGGGTGGCGATCCTGATGAGCAGCACGGCGGTGTACTTCATCTCGGAGGTGGGCGCGGGCTTCGCCGACATCGGCCAGGGCGCGTTCGGCCTGTGGTTCAAGTTCGTGGGCGAGAACGTTCCGTTCATCGTGCTGCCACCGCTGGTGCTCTACGCGATCCACCTGCAGATCGACCAGCTCACCCGGTGGGCCGGGCGCCACGACCCGGACGCCTGAGCCGCGACCTCAGCCGGCCGCGGGTACGAGATCGGCGCCGATCGGCGGCCGGCTCATCGCGCCGCTGCGGAACGTCTCGACGGGTTCGACCGAGGTGTCGGTGATCGCGGCGGCCGCCAGGGCCTGCGCCTTGAAGACCCGCGCGGCCGAACTCAGCCGGTGCTGCACCGAGTCCACGCCGCGACCCAGCCCGGTGGGTGAGACATCACCCCACACCGCGACCTCGGTCACGCCCTGATCCAGCGCGCGCCGGACACCCTCGCGAACTCGTTCGTCGCGGTCGATCAGGCCGGCGGCCACCGCGAGCGCCTGAGGATGCGGCTGGTCGTCACCGGCCGCCACCACCGACTCGAAGTCCACCGGCTCGGCACCCAGGATCTTCAGCGGCCGCACGTCCCCGTCTCGGTCCGTGTCACTGGCGAGCAGCACGTTGACATCCCAGCCGGCCATCACCCGGTCGAACATCCAGCCGCCGGCGTAGCGGACCGCCTCGGCGACGCTGGGCGCCACCACGTCGAGTCGGTACCTCATGATCCGGCGACCGGAGCCAGCTGGCTCGCCAGCGATCGGGAATATTCCTGGAACACATCGGTCAGCGGAATCGTCGGGTCGAGTAGCCATGAGGTCTCCATTCCGTTCACAAATGCCAGTACTTCCACGGCCTTGACGGCCGGGTTCACGTCTGTTCGGTAGCGCCCCTCGGACTGCCCGATTCGAATCCGGTCGGCGATGATCTGCACCGCCGCGCGGTAGCGCGAGACCAGGCGGTCGTGCAGGGGTGCGTCCGCGGCGATGTTCTCGGCCATCAGCACCGCGAAGGTGCCGACCAGCTCGGGTGACCGGTAGAACCGTTCGGCCGCGCTGGCGATCGCTTCGGCCAGGTCGCCGGTGTGCCGGTAGGCGTGCTGTTCGTCGTCGCTGTCCCGGGCATCGAGGACCGCGTGCAGCAGCTGCTCCTTGGACTCGAAGTGGTGCAGCAGGCCGGCGGAGGTCACCCCGGCCTCCCTGGCGATCTGAGCCAGGGTGGTGTTGCGCCAGCCGTTGCGGGCCAGCAGCCGCTGCGCGACGTCGAGAATCCGCTGCTTGCGGTCGTCACCCTTGGCGAAAAGGGTCGCGTAGGGGCGGCGGTCAGCACTGGCGAGAGCCGACGATTCGGGCGCGGTCACCGGGCTCCCTTCGGGCTGAACCAACCTAGTGAACCCACAGTAGGTTGGTTTGCGGGGTGTGACAAGGGTCGCACCAGAAAAAAGTTCGGTTGCCCGTAGGGACTCGCGAGATCTGCCGTAGGGACTCGCGAGATCGGCACCACGGTCGTGATTCGGGCCGGACAACGACCCTGGTGTAGGTCTCGGCGCAGCTACAGACCGAGCGAGCCCCGGGTCAGTTGATGAGCTCGACGATCGTGGCGTTGGCGGTGCCGCCGCCCTCGCACATCGTCTGCAGCCCGTAACGGATGTCGTTGTCACGCATGTGATGCAGCATCCGGGTCATCAGCACCGCACCGGATCCGCCCAGCGGGTGGCCGAGCGCGATGGCCCCGCCGAGTGGGTTGAGCCGGTCCTCGTCGGCCCCGGTGTCGGCCGCCCACGCCAGCGGCACGGGGGCGAAGGCCTCGTTGACCTCGAAGACCCCGATGTCGCCGATGCCGAGCCCGGTCTTGCCGAGCACCTTCGCCGTCGCCGGTATCGGGCCGGTGAGCATCAGCACCGGGTTGGCGCCGGCAACCGCACCGGCCACGTAGCGGGCGATCGGAGTCCAGCCCTGGGCCGCAGCATGCTCCGGGGTGGTGACCAGGATGGCGGCCGCTCCGTCGGAGATCTGCGAGGAGTTGCCGGCGTGGATCACGCCGTCATCGGTGAAGGCCGGCTTGAGCGAGGCGAGCTTCTCGGCCGTGGTGCCGCGCCGGATGCCCTCGTCGGCGGTGACGACACCGGCGTCGGTGGGCACCGCGACGATCTGGTCGGTGAACGCGCCGCGATCCTGCGCGGCGGCCGCCAGTTCGTGTGAGCGGGCCGAGTACTCGTCGAGCCGGGTCCGCGTGAAGCCCCACTTCTCGGCGATCATCTCCGCGGAGATGCCCTGGTTGAACGAGAAGTCTTCGTAGCGCTGCAACACCTTCGGTCCGTACGGCATCCCGGTGGCCCGCGCCGACCCGAGCGGTACCCGGCTCATCACCTCGACACCGCCGGCGACGACGACGTCCTGCTGGCCGCTCATGACGGCCTGCGCCGCGAAGTCCAGCGCCTGCTGGCTGGACCCGCAGGCCCGGTTCACCGTCGTGCCCGGAATCGACTCCGGCCAGCCCGCGGCGAGCACCGCGAACCGGCCGATGTTGCTGGACTGGTCGCCCACCTGGGACACGCAGCCCCACACCACGTCGTCGACGGTCGAGGGGTCCAGCCCGGTCCGGTCGACGAGGGCGTTCAGCACCACCGCCGAGAGGTCCGCGGCATGCACCCCGGACAAACCGCCGTTGCGCTTGCCGACCGGTGTGCGCACCGCTTCGACGATGACCGCTTCACGCATGACTGCTCCTCCTACTCACGCCACCACGCCCCGCTCACGCAGCCGCCCGATCTCGTTGCCGGACAATCCCAATTCGGCGAGAACGGCGTCGGTGTGCTCACCGAGGCCAGGGACCGGCCCCATCGGCTGCTCGTAGCCCTCGATGATCGGCGGCGGCAGAATCGCCCGGATGGGCCCGGCCGCGGTCTGCACCGTTCGCCAGCGGTCGCGGGTGCTCAACTGCGGATGCTCGAGCACCTCGCTCGGCAGGTTGTACCGGGCATTGCCGATGCCCGCGGCATCGGCAACCTTCTGGACCTCCACGAGATCATGCCTGCCGCACCAGCTTTCGATGGCCTCGTCGAGGACAGCGCGGTTGGCCACCCGGTCGGAGTTGGTGGCGAACCGCGGGTCGTCGGCGAGGTCCGGGCGTTCGATGATCTCGCGGGCCAACCGCTGCCACTCCCGGTCGTTGGTGGTGCCCAGCACCACCGTCTGGCCGTCGGCGGTGCGGTATGCCCCATAGGGCGCCACCGCCGGCGAACTCATACCCAGCGGCTGCTGGTCGACCCCGGAGTGCTGGGTGTAGGTCAGCGGGTAGCCCATCAGATCCATCATGGTGTCGAACAGGCTGACGTTGACCGCACCGCCGCGGCGCGGGCGGTCATTCCGGGAGTACAGCAGCGCCATGATGGACAGCGCCGAGTACAGGCCGGTCGAGATGTCGGCGATCGGCGGGCCCGGTTTGGCCGGCTTGCCCGGATAGCCGGTGACCGCGCACGAGCCCGACTCCGATTGCGCCAGAAGGTCGTACGCGCGCTTGTGCGACAGCGGTCCGCCCGCCCCGTAGCCGTCGATCTCGACGGCGATCACCCCGGGGTGGCGGTCCCGCAGCTGGTCGGGCGAGATGCCGAGCCGGGCCGTCGATCCCGGTGCCAGGTTCGACACCAGCACGTCGGCGCGGTCGAGCAGCCGGTGCAGGATGTCGATGCCCTCCGGGGCCTTGAGGTCGAGTGCGACCGACTCCTTGTTGCGATTGGCCCAGACGAAGTGGGCCGCGAGACCGCCGGGGCCGTTGACGACGTCGTCGTAGTGGCGGGCGAAGTCGCCGCCGGCGGGGTTCTCCACCTTGATCACCCGGGCGCCGAAGTCCGCGAGGGCGCGGGTGCACATCGGCGCCGAGACCGCCTGCTCGAGTGCCACGACGGTGACACCGGCGAGCGGGGCCGCCGGTTGTTGCGCAGAAGCCATCAGATCACCATACGGAGGGCGAAGAAGCCGGCCACTAGTAGCTCTTCGGCAGGCCGAGAACGTTGGCACCCAGGAAGTTCAGGATCATCTCCTGGCTGACCGGCGCGATCTTCATCAACCGGGACTCCCGGAAGAACCGGGAGATGTGGTACTCCTCGGAATAGCCCATGCCGCCGTGGGTCTGCAGCGCGCGATCAGCCGCCGCGAACCCGGCGTCCGCGCACAGATACTTGGCCATGTTGGCTTCCCGGCCGCACGACCTTCGATTGTCGTAGAGCCACGTCGCCTTGCGCAGGATCAGTTCGGCGGCGTCCAGGCGTGCCAGCGAGTCCGCCAGCGGGAATTGGATGCCCTGGTTCATGCCGATCGGCCGGTCGAACACCACCCGCTCGTTGGCGTACTTGACCGCACGGTCCAGCGCGACCCGTCCGATGCCCAACGCCTCGGCGGCGATCAGCATCCGCTCGGGGTTCAGCCCGTGCAGGATGTAGCCGAAACCCTTGCCCTCCTCGCCGATTCGGTGCTCGACGGGCACCCGCAGGTCGTCGATGAACAACTCGTTGGAGCTGACGGCGTTGCGGCCCATCTTCTTGATCGGCCGGATGTCGACGTGGTCGCGATCCAGATCGGTGAGGAACAGAGAAAGACCTTCTGTCGGCTTGCCTCCCCGTTTTTCCACGTCTTCGCGGCTCTCGGTCCGGGTCAGCAGCAGGATCTTCTCGGACTCCAGGGCCTTGGAGATCCACACCTTTCGGCCGTTGACCACATAGTGGTCGCCGTCGCGGCGGGCGAAGGTGGTGATGCGCGAGGTGTCCAGGCCCGCCGTCGGTTCGGTGACACCGAAGCAGACATGCAGGTCCCCGTTGACGATGCGGGGCAGCGTTTCGGCCTTCATCTCGCCGGAGCCGTACACCACCACCGGCTGCATGCCGAAGATCGACATGTGGATGGCGCTGGCGGCGTTCATCCCGCCGCCGGAGCGGGCCACCTCCTCGGCCAGGATGGTGGCCTCGGTGATGCCAAGCCCGTGACCGCCGTATTCCTCCGGGATCGTCATGCCCAGCCAGCCGCCGCCGGCGACGGCGTCATAGAACTCCTGCGGGAACTCGTGCGCCTGGTCCTTCTCCATCCAGTACTGGTCGTCGAAGCGAGCGGCCAACTCCCGCACCGACTTCCGGATCAGTTCCTGATCCTCGGTCAGCTCGAAGCTCATTCCGCCAGACATGGCTGTCCTCCAGTTTTCTCCCCGCGGTCCCCGACCGCGGTGGTGGCCGACCTCGGCGCGGTGATTACGGCTTGCTGCCGCTGTTGGCCTGCGCGGCCTCGAACAGCGCGCTGCCGCCCCGCTCGCCCTTCTTGTGGTGACTGAGCGCCTGGATGGAGACGTCATGGCCCTCGGCGGCCTTGCGCAACGCGCCGACGGTGGCCTGCTCACGCGAGATGTGCTGGAACGGGTCGAAGGAGTACCAGCGCATCGCGTTCTCGTAGGTCATCTTGTTGATGTCGGTGTCGGGAACGTCGTTGGTGGACAGCACCTCCCACAACTCCTCGGGAGCACCCGGCCACATCGAGTCGCTGTGCGGGTAGTCGGCCTCCCAGGCGATGTTGTCGATGCCGATGTCGTGGCGCAGTTTCACCCCGACCGGGTCGCTGATGAAGCAGGTCAGAAAGTGCTCGCGGAAGACGTCCGAGGGCACCTTGTCACCGAAGTCCTGGCCGGTCCAGGTGGAATGCATCTCGTAGGTGCGATCGGCCCGCTCGAGGAAATAGGGAATCCAGCCGGTGCCGCCCTCGCTGAGCGCGATCTTGAGGTCCGGATACTCCTTGACCGGACGCGACCACAACAGATCCGCGGCGGCCTGCACGATGTTCATCGGCTGCAGGGTGATCATCACGTCCATCGGCGCATCCGGTGCGGTGATCGCCAGCTTGCCCGACGAGCCGATGTGCACGTTGAGCACGGTGTTGGTGTCGCACAGGGCCTTCCACAGCGGATTCCAGTACTCGTCGTGGAAGCTCGGGTAGCCCATCGCGGCCGGGTTCTCGCTGAAGGTGATCGCGTGCACCCCCTTCTCCGCCACCCGGCGCACCTCGGCCGCGCACAACTCGGCGTTCCAGATGACCGGGATCGCCATCGGGATGAAGCGGGCCGGGTAGGCCCCGCACCACTCGTCGATGTGCCAGTCGTTGTAGGCCTGCACCAGCGCCAGCGAGAACGCCTCGTCTTCGGTGGCGAACAACCGCCCGGCGAACCCGGGGAAGGACGGGAAGCAGATCGAGCCGAGGATGCCGCCGGCGTTCATGTCCTTGACCCGCTCATCGACGTTGTAGCAGCCGGGGCGGATCTCGTCGAGGCCCTGCGGCTCCAGCCCGTACTCCTCCTTGGGCCGGCCGGCCACCGCGTTGAGCGCCACGTTAGGGATGACGACGTCGCGGAACTTCCACATATCCGAGCCATCGGGGTTGTGCACCAGATGCGGCGCATCGTCGAGGTACTTCTTGGGCAGGTGGTTGGCGAACATATCGGGCGGTTCGACGATGTGGTCGTCCACGCTGATCAGGATCATGTCCTCTTTGCGCATTGCGATTCCTCTCGTCGGCGGTCCCTCTATGGAAACTAGCTTCTCATTCCGCGAGAATCAACATCCGGTAACCCCCTTACCGCAGCGTCAGCCCAGTTAGGCTGGCATCCGCGGCCACCGCGTGAACGCGGTTTTCCCACCCTGCTCAGGGCGGGGGATTGACCTCCGGCCAACTTCATGGAAACCTGTTATCCGGAATTGAGAATGTGATTCTCTCCAGCGAGAGGAGGTTACGGGTGCGCCTGACGCCGCTACCTGCGGATCAGTGGAACGACGAGACTCGTGCCGCCTTCAAGGGGATGCTGCCGCGGGATCGGCAGAACCCCGAAGGGGCCGGAACCGCGCTGTCCACGCTCGTGCGTCATCCGGACCTGACCAAGGCATTCCTCGGCTTCAACGTGTACCTGCTGTTCCGGTCCTCGTTGCCGGCTCGGATCCGGGAGGTGGCGATCCTGCGCACCGCGCACCGGCGCCACTGCGCGTACGAGTGGCAGCATCACGTCGAGATGGCCAAGGCGGAGGGACTCACCGACGCCGATGTCGAGGCCGTCCGCCGCGGTGAAGCGACCAATGAACTCGACCGACTGGCGATCGTCGCCGCCGACGAACTCGACGAAACGTCGAACCTGACGGACGAGACGTGGAAGGCGCTGGGCGAACACCTCAGCGAACGCCAGCGCATGGACCTCGTCTTCACCGTCGGCGCCTACGGCATGTTGGCCATGGCCTTCAACACTTTTGGTGTACAGCTCGAAAAGGAAAGGTAAGAAAGTGCCACACTTCCCCAAACCAGCCGCGGGTAGCTGGACCGAGAGTTACCCGGAACTGGGCACCGCCCCGGTCAACTACAGCGACTCGATCGACCCCGAGCACTACGCCAAGGAGCAGGAGGCGATCTTCAAGCACTCCTGGCTCAACGTGGGCCGGATGGACAAGCTGCCGAAGAAGGGCAGCTACTTCACCAAGGAGATCGCCGTCGCCAAGGCCTCGATCATCCTGGTTCGGGGTAAGGACGACGTGGTCCGCGCGTTCCACAACATCTGCCGCCATCGCGGCAACAAGCTGGTGTGGAACGACTTCCCGCAGGAGGAGGTGCAGGGCACCTGCCGGCAGTTCACCTGCAAGTACCACGCCTGGCGGTTCAGCACCGAGGGCGAGCTGACCTTCGTGCAGCAGGAGGAGGAGTTCTTCGACCTCGACAAGAGCAAGTTCGGGCTCAAGCCCGTGCGCTGCGAGGTCTGGGAGGGCTTCATCTTCGTCAACTTCGACGACAAGGCCGAGCCGCTCGCCGATTACCTCGGACCCATGGCCAAGGGCCTGGAGGGCTACCCGTTCCACGAGATGAGCGAGGTGTACAGCTACAAGGCCGAGATCAACTCGAACTGGAAGCTGTTCATCGACGCCTTCGCCGAGTTCTACCACGCACCGGTGCTGCACGTGAACCAGGCGACCCGCGAGGAGGCCGAGAAGCTGCAGGGCTACGGCTTCGAGGCGCTGCACTACGCGCTGCACGGCCCGCATTCGATGATCTCGTCGTGGGGTGGGATGAGCCCGCCCAAGGACATCAACATGGTCAAGCCCATCGAGCAGAAGCTGCACAGCGGCCTGTTCGGTCCGTGGGAGCGCCCCGACATCGAAGGGCTGGACCCGCTGCCGCCCGGGGTGAACCCCGGCGGGGCCAAGCAGTGGGGTGTGGACTCCTACGTCTTCTTCCCCAACTTCATGCTGCTGATCTGGGCCCCCGGCTGGTACCTGACCTACCACTACTGGCCCACGTCGGTGAACAGTCACATCTTCGAGGCCAGCCTGTACTTCGTGCCGCCCAAGACCGCTAGGGAGCGGCTGGGACAGGAGCTTGCAGCGGTCACGTTCAAGGAGTACGCGTTGCAGGATGCGAACACGCTGGAGGCGACGCAGACGATGATCTCGTCGAAGTACGTCACCGAGTTCCCGCTCAACGACCAGGAAATCCTGCTGCGCCACCTGCACAAGACGGCCCGCGACAAGATCAAGGAGTTCGAGAATGCCTGATACCGCCACCAAGACCGGCGTGCTGCCGTCGCAGTTCGCCGACCTGGAGAAGTTCTCCGACTGGTGCCTGGCCACCGAGCCGGAGCGCTACGGCAAGCGGCTGAACTCGTCGATGGCCGACATGCAGGAGTTCTATGACGCCGGCATGGCGCGGATCGACGAGGCGATGGACTACCTCGACCAGTTCCCGCTCAAGGCGATGCCCGACGACGCGAAGGCGCTGATGCACCTGATGCAGTCGGTGGTGATGGTCTCCTTTCCCGTCGAGTGCTGGAAGCAGCCGCGGGTGCCGGACAGCGGCGCCGCCTGGCTGAGCATCATCAAGGAGCCGGTGGTCTAAAGGGTGCTCACGCTCAAGGCGGCCGGTTACGTCGACGTGGAGGCGGGCGAGATCGTCCGCCCCGGCATCGTCAAGGTCGACGGTGACCGCATCGTCGGCCTGGGCGGTGTGCCTGAAGGTGAGCTGATCGACCTCGGCGATGCCATCCTGCTGCCGGGCCTGATGGACATGGAGGTCAACCTCCTGATGGGTGGCCGGGGGGAGAACCCCGGCCTCTCCCAGGTTCAGGACGACCCACCGACCCGGGTGCTGCGTGCGGTGGGCAACGCCCGCCGCACGTTGCGCGCCGGGTTCACCACGGTGCGCAACCTCGGGCTGTTCGTCAAGACCGGCGGCTATCTGCTCGACGTGGCGCTCGGCAAGGCCATCGACGCCGGCTGGATCGACGGCCCGCGCATCGTGCCCGCCGGCCACGCCATCACCCCGACCGGTGGGCATCTCGACCCGACGATGTTCGCCGCCTTCATGCCGGGAGTGCTCGAACTGACCGTCGAGGAGGGTATCGCCAACGGGGTCGACGAGATCCGCAAGGCGGTGCGCTACCAGATCAAGCACGGTGCCGAGGTGATCAAGGTCTGTTGTTCGGGCGGGGTGATGTCGCTGACGGGTGAGGCCGGGGCGCAACACTATTCGGACGAGGAACTGGCGGCGATCGTCGACGAGGCGCACCGCCGCGGCCTTCGGGTCGCCGCACATACCCACGGTGCCAGTGCCGTCAAACACGCCGTGGGAGTCGGCATCGACTGCATCGAGCACGGCTTCCTGATCGACGACGAGGCCATCAGGTTGATGGTCGAGCACGGCACGTTCCTGGTGAGCACCCGCCGGCTGGCCGAGGGGATGGACGTCTCCAAGGCGCCGCCGGTGTTGCAGGCCAAGGCCGCCGAGATGTTCCCCAAGGCGCGCACCTCGATCAAGGCCGCGTATGAGGCCGGCGTCAAGATCGCCGTCGGCACCGATGCGCCGGCGATTCCGCACGGCCGCAATGCCGACGAACTCGTCACCCTCGTCGAGTGGGGCATGTCGCCGGCCGCGGTGCTGAAGGCGGCCACGGTGACCGCCGCGGAGCTCATCAACGCAGGAGACCGGGGCCGGATCGCCGAGGGACTATTGGCGGATATCATCGCCGTGCCCGGAGATCCGTTGTCCGACATCACCGTTACCAAGAACGTCAACTTCGTGATGAAAGGCGGCAAGGTCTATGTCCACCAAGAAGACTGAGTCCACCCGCCGGACTGACGACATCGTCGAGATCCAGCAGCTGTTGGCCCGTTACGCGGTGACGATCACCCAGGGCGACGTGGACGGCCTGATCGGCGTGTTCACCCCCGACGGCACCTACAGCGCGTTCGGTGAAACCTATTCGCTGGCGCGCTTTCCGGTGCTGGTCGATGCCGCGCCCAAGGGGCTGTTCATGACCGGCGAGTCGCTGGTCGAGTTCGACGCCGCCAACCCCGACGCCGCCACTGGCACCCAGCCGCTGTGCTTCGTCGAGCACTCCGCACACGACATGCGGATCGGCTACTACCGCGACACGTACGTGCGCACCTCGGACGGCTGGCGGCTTCGCACCCGGGCCATGACGTTCATCCGGCGCAGCGGCGAGCACGACTCCGGTCGCCCGCACGCGATCGGGCGGCCGGCCGGCGGATGACGACCGTCGACGAGTTCCGCTCGAGTCTGCAGAGTTGGCTTGCCGAACACGATCTCACTCCGGGACCGGACCATTCGCTGGCCGGCCACATCGAGCAGATGCGCCGGGTACGCCGGGAGATGTACGACGCCGGCTGGATGCGGTACGGCTGGCCCGACGAGGTGGGCGGTCTGGGCGGGCCGCCCACGCTGCGCCTGGTGGTCGCCGAGGAGGTGCTGGGCCGCAACCTCGCCGAGCCCGGCCCGTACTCGATGATGGAAGTCCTCGTCCCGACCATGATCTCCTATGCCCGCCCGGAACTGGCCGCGGCGATGGTGCCGCGATACCTGCGCGGCGAAGAGGACTGGTGTCAGGGCTTCTCCGAGCCCGGGTCGGGCAGTGACCTCGCCTCGTTGAGCACCAGGGCCACCCCCGACGGCGACAGCTGGGTGATCAACGGGCAGAAGGTGTGGACCAGCTTCGCCCAGTTCTCACACCGGTGCGTTCTGCTGACCCGCACCGGATCACCGGAAACCCCGAAGCATCAGGGCATCACGGCCTTCTTCGTCGACATGGACTCCCCCGGCATCACCGTCCGACCACTGCGCACCATGCACGGTGTCGACGAGTTCTGCGAGGTCTACTTCGACGACGTGGTGGTGCCCGCCGATCGGATGCTCGGCAAGCCCGGGGACGGCTGGCAACTGGCCAACGACCTGTTGCCGTTCGAGCGGTCCACCTGTTTCTGGCAGCGCATCGCCTACCTGTTCACCCGGATGGACCGGCTGCTCGCCGACGCCCCCGCCGCGTCGGACGCCGACGTCGGGGCGGCCTACCTGGCGTTGCACACCGTGCGGTGCAGGTCGGCGGAGACCCAGCGCCGATTCGCCGACGGCGCCAGGCTGGGGCCGGAGACCTCGATCGACAAGGTGCTGCTGGCCGGTGCCGAACAACGGCTGTACGACACGGCGCACGATCTGCTGCCGGGTGTCCTGGAATTGGACGAAACACCCTGGCGCCCCGAGTATCTCTACTCGCGGGCGGCCACGATCTACGGCGGCACCGCCGAGATCCAGCGCAACATCATCGCCCGCCGGCTCCTCGATCTCGGGAAGGAGTGAGCCGTGGACGACGGTGAATTCGGCATGCTGGCCGACACGCTGCACAAGACCATGGCGGCCGCGGCCGCCGCCGAGACGCCGAACGTCGAGGCCGCCCTGGGTGAGCTGGGCTGGCTTGAGATGCTCGACGAGATCCCGGCGGAGGCAACGGCTCTGGTGTGCCGGCTGCTGGGCGAGACCGGCACCCACGCCGGGGTGCTCAACGATGTGGTGCTGCACGCCGCCGGGCGTGCCGGCGGCGCCACCGTACCACTGCCCTTCACCGGCGGCCGGTGGGTCATCTGGGGGCGCGTCGACGGCACCGGTTCGGCATTGGATCCCGAGCTGCCGATCCATCCCACGGCGGCCGGGGATCCCGTTCCGCTGGCCGCGGGGCGTCGCGCACTGGGCTGGTGGTTGGTGGGATCCTCGCGCGCGATGCTCGCGCTGGCCCGCCAACATGCGGTGGACCGGGTGCAGTTCGGCAGGCCCATCGCATCGTTCCAGGCGGTGCGCCACCGATTGGCCGAGACCCTGGTGGCCATCGAGGGTGCGGAGGCCACCCTGAAGGCGGCCGGCGACGATCTGGGTTGCCTGCTGGCGAAGGCGGCGGCGGGACAGGCGGCGCTCACCGCGGCCAAGCACTGTCAGCAGGTGATGGGCGGAATCGGCTTCACCGCCGAACACGACCTGCACCGGCATGTGAAGCGCGCGATGGTGCTCGACGGGCTGCTCGGCTCGGCGAGGGACCTCACCCGGGAGGCGGGGGCGGTGGTGCGGTCGCTGGGGCACGCCCCGCGCCTGGCAAAGCTGTGACCGACGCCACCGGGGTGGTGGGCCCGAACGCGGGCTGAAATGCGGTTAGACTTTCGCCCCGAAAAGAAATTTCGATCAGGAAGCGCTTGAGAATATAATTCTCGTGCTTGAGAGTAGTACTCTCTTACCGTGAGGTACACCCGAACCACCCCCGCGGGCCTGTCACGAGGCCCGTGGTGAACAGCCCCAGCGAAGAGCCGGCCTGGAAGCAGCGCGCGGTCGAGCGGTCGATCCGCACCGCCAAGGTGCGCGCGGGTCAGCGGGTGCAGCGGTTCCTGGATGCCGCCCAGGCGATCATCACCGAGAAGGGCAGCACCGATTTCACAGTCCAAGAGGTGGTGGATCGGTCCCGGCAGTCACTGCGGAGCTTCTACCTGCAGTTCGACGGTAAGCACGAGCTGCTGCTGGCGCTGTTCGAAGACGCGCTGAGCCGGGCCGCCGATCAGATCCGCGCCGCGACGTCGGCCAAGAAGGATCCCCTGGAGCGGCTCAAGGTGGCCGTGACGCTGCTCTTCGAGTTGTCCCGGCCGGACCCGACGGCACGCCGGCCGCTGTTCACCGACTTCGCCCCGCAGCTACTGATCTCGCACCCCAACGAGGTCAAGGTTGCGCACGCTCCGCTGGTCGCGTTGTTCTGCGAATTGATGGAGGACGCCGCCAAAGCGGGCGAACTTCGCAAGGACGCCAATCCCCGCAGGCTGGCCGCGATGACGATGCAGACCATCATGTTCATCGCGCAGTCCAGCGGTGCGCCCGATGACGAGAACGTGCACTCCCCGATCAGCGGTGACGAGGTCTGGACGTTCTGCTCGCAGGGTTTCGCCCGGCATTGAGCCCAGATGGGTCAGCGGTTGTCGACGACTGATCCGGTGATGAGGCTCTCCGCCGCGCTGTAGGCGTCGCACCGGCCTTCGGCCACGGCCGCGGCCAAGGCGTCCAGTTCCGGATGGGCGTGCAGCCGGCTCTGCGCCAGCGACAACACCTGGGCCCGTGCCCTGGCCGCCCGGCGGGCGGGGGTGTCGGCGCGGTGATGTGCCTCGATGGCCTCGACGAGATCGCCCACTCCCTCCGCACGCGCGGCCACCAGCATGAGGACCGGAACATGCGTCTCGAACTTCAGGTCACGCACCGTCTGCGCCGCGCCGTCGCGGTCGGCCTTGTTGACCACCACCAGGTCGGCGACCTCGAGCAGGCCGGCCTTGGCGGCCTGGACCGCATCGCCGGCACCGGGGTTGAGGATCACGATCGTCGGGTCGGCCACCGCGGCGATCTCGATCTCGGACTGACCCACCCCGACGCTCTCCAGCAGCACGGCGTCGTACCCGAGCGCGCCGAGCAGGCGGATGGCGGCCGGGACCGCGGCCGCCAGACCACCGACGTGACCGCGGGTCGCGACCGAACGGATCAACACGTCGGGATCGTTGATGTGGGCCGCCATCCGGATCCGATCGCCCAGCAGCGCGCCCCCGCTGTACGGCGAGGACGGGTCCACCGCCAACACCGCGACCCGTTGTCCGCGTTCGCGATACGCCGCGACCAGTACGGCGATCGTCGTCGACTTGCCGGCACCGGGCGGGCCGGTCACCCCGATCACCGGCACGGTCACCGAGCCCACCTCGGCCAGCACCTCGGCGCGGCGGTCGCTCTCGACGAGGCTCAGCAGCCGCCCTACCGCGCGGGTGTTCCCGCTGCGGGCCGCGGCGATCAGCTCGGCGACGTCCATGACAGGCAACGCTACGTCAGGGCGCCGCGACCTCTATGACCGTTGCCGATCCCATGCCCCCACCGGCGCACATCGCCGCCACCCCGATACCGCCGCCGCGGCGGCGCAGTTCATGGGTCAGCGTCACCAGCATCCTGGCACCGGTGGCCGCGACCGGATGGCCCAGCGAGCACCCGCTGCCGCTGACGTTGACCAGGTCGGGGTCGATGTCCAGCAGCTTGATGGTGGCCACGCACATCGCGGCGAAGGCCTCGTTGATCTCG
>JAGQTW010000116.1 GCA_020438785.1 Mycobacterium sp.
CCGGCCTGGCAGCCGCCCGCCTACCCGCAGCAGTATCCGCAGTACGGCCAGCCGCAGGGGCAGCCAGGGTATCCGCCCGCGCAGCCGTATGGCGCGCCGACGGAGTACAACCCGGCCGCCTACGGCCAGCCGGGGCAGTACGGTCAGCCGCCGCAGTACGGCCAGTATCCGCAGCAGCCCGGTCAGTACCCGGGCCAGTACCCGCAGCAGCCGGGCCAGCCCGGTCAGCCGGGTCAGTACCCGTACGGCCAGCCCGCCGGCACCGAAGAGGCTTCCAAGAAGTCGGCGAAGGTGATCGGCGCGGTCATCGGTGTGCTGGCGGCCGTCGTTCTGGCGGTGGTGCTGGTGCTGGGCTTCTGGAAGCCCGGATTCTTCGTGACCACCAAGCTGGACGTGAACAAGGCCCAGCAGGGCGTGCAGCAGATCCTGACCGACGAAACCAACGGCTACGGCGCCAAGAACGTCAAGGACGTCAAGTGCAACAACGGCCAGAGCCCGACGGTCAAGAAGGGTGACACCTTCAATTGCGAGGTGAGCATCGACGGCACGAAGCGCCAGGTGACCGTGACGTTCCAGGACGACAAGGGCACCTACGAGGTCGGCCGGCCGAAGTAATGGCATCGTCGCCCGTCGTTTTCCGCCGACCGTAACCCCGGCGAGGCGAACGATGAGGAACTCGCTGTAGAGATGTCGTCTTTCGACAAGCCTTGAAACCCTACAAGTCGAGGTGTAATCGCAGCGCATCGTCGATCGCTGCCAGTTCGGTGCTGGATACCCGTCCGATCCGGCGCATGAACCGTTGCACTGCAATAGATCTGACCTGCTCCGCCTGGGCTTTGGACTCGACCGTCAGACCGCTCGGCCCTGGCGACAACAACACCTGGAACGGGTAAACCCGGTCGGCATTGCTGGTAATGGGGACCACGCTGATGAACCCGCGACCGAGTCGCGCCGCGGTGCCATTGGCACGGTCGTTGCTGACGACGATGGCCGGCCGCTGCTTGTCGGCTTCGCTTCCCCGAACAGGAGTCAGATAGACCTGCCAGATCTCACCGCGCAGCACCGGCCAACCCGTCGCCGAGTGTCTCGGTCCATGATCCGTCGTATTCGGTCGACCATTCGTCCCACGCCGCGGCAGTCGTCTTCCAGCGTCGGGAAGCGAAGCATCCGGACCGCCTGCTGCACCGCCGCCGACCGAGACGGTAGGCCGGTGCGCTCGACATAGGCGTCGAGCACCGCGACATCCTCCGCCGAGAGGCTGACACTCAACTTCATGGTGGAATGCCACCGGGTTACTACCCTGGTAGCAACGAACCGGCGCAACCCTAACCCGGCAGGCCGTCCAACGCCTTCTGCAGTCGCCCGATGGACGATCCCACCCCATAGGCGCTGGCCAACTCCGCCACCCGCGCGGGGTCGGCCGCCGTCAGCGGCAGCCGGTCGTCGTCGGTGGAGAATCGCACCGGGGCATCGTGGGCCACCCGCACCACCGGGCCCGCGGCCTCGATGTAGTCGGTGGCGGCCAGCAGTTTGGCCCGAAACGCCTTGGCCAGCTTCGATTTCGGGTCGTGCGCGGCCGCGAGGATCTCCGCCAGCGAGCCGTACTGCGCAAGCATGGTCGCGGCGCTCTTCTCGCCGACACCCGGCACGCCGGGCAGCCCGTCGGACGGATCGCCGCGCAGCAGGGCCAGTTCGGCGTAGGCCGGCCCGGCCCGATGCACGGGAACGCCGTACTTCTCGGCCACCTCGGCGGGGCCGAACATGGTCGCGTTGGACAGGCCGCGGCCCAGGTAGAGCACCCGCACCGGCGGCGGGTCGTCGTCGACCAGTTGCAGCAGATCCCGGTCACCGCTCACCACGACCACCGGGTCACGTCGCTCGGCGGCCGCCAGTGTGCCCAGCACGTCGTCGGCCTCGTATCCGGCCGCGCCGGCGGTGGCGATCCCGAATGCGTCGAGCAGCTCCATGATCATGTCGACCTGGGGAGTCAGCTCGTCGGGCACCTCCTCCAGATCCGGCTCGCCACTGTCGAATTCGAGGTTCGGCGATTCGACGGCCACGCGGTGGGCCTTGTACGACGGGATCAGGTCCACCCGGAACTGTGGGCGCCAGTCCAGGTCGAGGCACACCACCAGCCGGCCCGGGCGCTCCCGGGTGATCAACGTCGCGATGCTGTCGATGAACCCGCGCACCGCGTTCACCGGTCGCCCGTCCGGCGCGGTGATCGACGACGGCACCCCGAAGAACGAGCGGAACCACATGCTGGCGCCGTCGAGCAGCAGGACCGGTGCCGACATCAGCCCTCCTCGAACAGGTACGAGCCGGTGGTGATCACCTTGTCGCCGGCGCCCTCGTCGTGCACGGCGGTCCGTACCGCCACCCTGCCCTTGGTACCGCGGATGGCCTCCGCCGACACCCGGAACGGGCCGGTCTTGCCGCGTGCCAGGAACATCACATGTGAGCTGATGCCCTGGAGTTGTTGGGTGCCAACGAGTTCGGCGGCGGCATCCATCGCCGCGGTCTCCAGCACCACGAATTGTGGACCGACGTGCAGCGCCGCGTCCGGGGAGGCCACCTCGACCGTCAGCTCCGGTAGTGCCCACGCGCCGTCGGGTCGTCTGCGGGCGCCGAACACCTGCCACAGCGGCGGCAGGTGGGGCGAGTCGACGACCTCGATCGGGTTGAGTTCCATCCGATCCAGGCCCTCCGGCGGCACGCCGATGCTCACCCCCTGACCCTCGTTGAGTGCCAGCACCCGGCCGGGGTTGTCGGCGTCGACGATCTTCGACCGGCTGTACGCCATCTGCCGGCCGCGCTTGAGCCCCTCGGATTGGATCTCGATGCGTCGCACGTCCCGGCCGGGATCCAGCACCTGGATCGAGTGAATCACGGGGTTGGGCACCGCTTCGAGGTCGGAAATCAGGCCGCTGTCGGGCGAGACGATGCCGAGCACTGCCAGATACAACCCGCCGGTCGGGTTGCGCATGTCGTGGCGGACCGGGACGGTGTCGGTGGCGCCGATGTCCATCGAGGAATAGCTGCGCCCGAGGTAGCGGTAGCTGAGCAGCCCGCCCCAGCGCCGGTTCAGCTCGGCCGCGTAGGCCTCGGGGTCACCGGCGAGCTCACGGATGTCGCGCAGCACCGTGTGATCGTATGCCCGCGGCTAATCTTGCTGGCATGAGCACCAGCCGTTTCCCGTCCGATGTGTATGGCCGACGGCTCGAGGCCGCCGCGGCTGCGGCCGACCGGGCGGGGGTGGCGGGGCTGGTCGTGACCCCGGGCTACGACCTTCGCTACCTGCTGGGCTCGCGGGCGCAGACCTTCGAACGGCTGACCGCGCTGGTGATTCCGGCCGTCGGCGCGCCGGTCGTGGTGTTGCCGCGCCTGGAACTTGCCGCGCTGCGGGAGTCCGCGGCCGCCGACCTCGGGCTGGCGGTCCAGGACTGGGTGGACGGCGAGAACCCCTACGACATCGTCGCCGATGCGCTGGGTGGGCATGCGCGGGCCGCGGTGACGGACTCGATGCCCGCGCTGCATCTGCTGCCGCTGGCCGCCCGATTGGGCGCGGTACCGGTGCTCGGCACGCAGATCATGGCGGGCTTGCGGATGGTCAAGGACCCGGCCGAGATCGAGGCGCTGAGCGCCGCCGGCGCGGCGATCGACCGGGTGCACGCCCGGGTACCCGAGTTTCTCAAGCCCGGCCGCACCGAGGCCGACGTCGCCGCCGATATCACCGAAGCCATTGTTGCCGAGGGACATTCGGAGGCGGCATTCGTGATCGTCGGTTCGGGCCCGAACGGCGCCGACCCGCACCATGAGTGCTCCGACCGGGTGCTGCAGGCCGGCGACATCGTCGTGGTCGACATCGGCGGGCCGGTCGAGCCGGGCTACAACTCCGACTCCACCCGCACCTACAGCCTTGGTGAGCCGAGCGCCGAGATCGCCGGGCAGTACGCGGTGCTGCAACGGGCCCAGGCCGCCGGGGTCGCCGCGGTGCGTCCCGGCGTCACCGCCGAACAGGTCGACGCCACGGCCCGCGACGTGCTCGCCGAGGCCGGGCTTGCCGAATATTTCGTGCACCGCACCGGCCACGGAATCGGGCTGTCGGTACACGAGGAGCCCTACATCGTCGCGGGCAATGACCTACCGCTCGCGCCGGGCATGGCGTTCTCCGTCGAGCCGGGCATCTACTTCCCGGGCCGCTGGGGCGCCCGCATCGAGGACATCGTGATCGTCACCGCCGACGGTGCGCTGGCGGTCAACGACCGCCCGCACGACCTGATCGTCGTCCCGGCGGGCTGACTCAGCGCTTGGTGTGGTCGAGCAGGCCCGAGGAGCCCAGCACCCGGGTGACGTGCACCTCGATCACGACCCGCTTGGGGTTTTCCCGCGGGGTGCGGTAGCGCTGGGCGTAGCGCAATTCGGCGTCGCGGACGGCCGCCGGATCCCGGTTCACACCGGCGCGGCCCTCCAGTGACAGCCAGCGCGCCCCGTCCACCTGGGACAGCACGCCCACCCCGGACCGCTCGGCGTTGATGGCCTTCTGCGAGCCGTCGCTGGTGATCACCCGCGCGATGTGGGTCTTCGGGTCGAACGTGAACCCGACGGCCACCACGTGCGGGGAGTTGTCCGCGCGCAGCGTGGTCAACATCGCAAGGTGGCGCTCGGTGAGGAATGCCAGCGCGTCGCTGGTGAGCCGGGTGGTTGGATTCGCCATCGGCCTCCACGCTAGCGCAGTGAATAATCTCGAGGTGTGAGTGACACGGGGGCCGGACCGGTCGTGGTCTTCGGCGGCCGCAGCGAGATCGGTGTCGAGCTTGCGACCCGCCTGGCACCGGGCGCCACGGTGGTGCTGGCCGCCCGTGGCGCCGATCGGCTCGACGAGCAGGTCGCCGCGGTCCGCGCCGCCGGGGCCGCCGCCGTGCACACCGTGGAGTTCGACGCCGACGAGTTGAGCTCACACGGCCCGCTGGTCGACAAGCTGGTCGGTGAATTCGGCCCAGTGCGCATCGCGGTGCTCGCGTTCGGGATCCTCGGAGACCAGGCCCGCGCCGAGGCCGACGCCGGCCATGCCGTGGCCATCGTGCACACCGATTACGTGGCGCAGGTCAGCCTGCTGACGCACCTGGCGAGCGCGATGCGGGCGGCGGGCCGCGGCGATCTGGTGGTGTTCTCGTCGGTGGCCGGGATCCGGGTCCGCCGCGCCAACTACGTCTACGGGTCGGCCAAGGCCGGCCTGGACGGTTTCGCCTGCGGCCTGGCCGACGCCCTGCACGGGACCGGGGTCCGGCTGCTGCTGGTGCGGCCCGGGTTCGTGATCGGCCGGATGACGAAAGGCATGGCCCCCGCGCCGCTGTCCAGCACCCCGGCTCAGGTGGCCGAGGCCACCGCCCGAGCACTGCGGAGGGGCGGAGGCACGGTGTGGGTGCCGTGGGCGCTGCGGCCGTTGTTCTTCGGCATGAGGTTGTTGCCGCGGGCGATCTGGCGGAGGTTGCCCCGGTGATGAACGAAGTGAAGAGCCGAATGGGGTCCCGGTGATCGTCGTGGTCGGCATCGGCGCCGACGGAATGGCCGGTCTGGCTCCCGCGTCGGCTGCCGAACTGCGCTCAGCCACAGTCGTTTACGGTTCATCCAGGCAGATCGACCTGCTCGACGACAGCGTGGCCGCACCGCGGCACCGTTGGCCGTCGCCGATGCTGCCCGCGCTGGAACACCTGCTCGACGACAACCCGCACGGGGACGTTCACGTGGTGGCCAGTGGCGATCCGATGTTGCACGGCATCGGCACGTCGCTGATCCGGTTGCACGGCACCGACCGGGTCCGGGTGCTGCCGCACGTGTCCTCGGTGACGCTGGCCTGTGCCCGGCTGGGCTGGGCCGCGCAGGACACCGAGGTGATCAGCCTGGTCACCGCCTCGGTGCACACCGCGGTGCGCCGCGGCGGGCAGGCCGTGGTGCTGTCCCGTGACGCCGCCACACCCGCCGAACTGGCCCGGTTGCTCACCGAGACCGGCCGCGGCGCTTCGGAGTTCACCGTTCTCGAGCTGCTCGGCGGGCCCACCGAACGGATCCGCAGCCGGGCGGCCGACGCCTGGGCCGCCGCGCCGCCCGCCGACGTCGACGACCTCAACGTCGTCGCGGTGCGCTACCTGCCCGACGACCGGGTCTCCCAGACCCTGCCCGACGACGCCTTCCTGCACGATGGCCAGATCACCAAGCAGACCGTTCGCGCGGTCACCCTCGCGGCGCTGGCGCCGCGGCCGGGGCAACTGCTGTGGGACGTCGGCTCCGGGTCGGGCAGCATCGCTGTCGAATGGTGCCGCGCCGACACCGGTTGCCGCGCCGTCGCATTCGAGACCAGCCCACAGCGTTGCGAGCGAATCACGGCCAACAGCCGCGCCTTCGGCGTCGAGGTGGAGGTCCGCGGTGAGGCGCCCGCGGACTTCGACGGCGCGCCACCCCCGGATGCGATATTCATCGGCGGCGGGCTGACCCAACCCGGCCTGGTGTCCGCCTGTATCGACCGGCTGGGACCGGGCGGACGGCTGGTGGCCAACGCCGTCACCGCGGAATCCGAAGCCCTGCTGGTGGAATGGCACACCCGGCTCGGCGGCGAACTGCGCCGCTTCCAGCACTACCGCGGTGAACCGCTCGGCGGGTTCACCGGCTGGCGGCCGGCGATGCCGATCACCCAGTGGGCGGTGAACACCCTGTGACCGTCTACTTCATCGGGGCCGGACCGGGCGCCGCCGACCTGATCACCGTGCGGGGCCAGCGGCTGCTGCAACGCTGCGCCGTCTGCCTGTTCGCCGGCTCCATCATGCCGAAAGATCTGCTGGCGCTGTGCCCGCCGGGCGCCCGCGTGGTCGACACCGGCCCCCTGACCCTGGAGCAGATCATCGGTGAGCTCGCCGAGGCGGACGCCGCCGGCCACGATGTGGCGCGGCTGCATTCCGGCGACCCCTCGCTCTACAGCGCCGTCGCCGAGCAGTGCCGCCGGCTCGACCAGCTCGGGATCGGCTACGAGATCGTCCCCGGGGTGCCGGCCTTCGCGGCCGCGGCCGCGGCGCTCGGGCGGGAACTGACCGTTCCGGGCGTCGCGCAGACGGTGACGCTGAGCCGGGTCGCGACACTGTCCACCGCCATGCCCGACGGGGAGGACCTTGCCGCGCTGTGCAAGCCGGGCGCCACCCTGGTCCTGCACCTGGCCGCCCACCGGATCGACGCCATCGTCCCGCAGCTGCTCGAGGGCGGCTATCGGCCCGACACGCCCGTCGCGGTGGTGGCGTTCGCGAGTTGGCCGCAGCAGGTGGTGTTGCGCGGCACGCTGGTTGGCATCGCCGAGCAACTGCACGAGGCCGCCATCACCAAGACCGCGGTCATCATCGTCGGGGATGTGCTTGCCGCCGAGGGGTTCACCGACAGCTACCTTTATTCCTCCGGGCGCAGCCGGGGGAGCGGGCACTAATGCCGGTCCTGCTGCTCGGTGGGACCGGTGAGGCCAGGGAGCTGGCCGCCCGGCTGCACCCGGACACCGACATCATCAGCTCGCTGGCGGGCCGGGTCCCCGATCCGGCCCTGCCGGTCGGACCGGTCCGCATCGGCGGCTTCGGCGGCGTAGTCGGGCTGCGGGAGTGGTTGCGCGACAACGACATCAGTGCGGTCATCGACGCCACCCATCCGTTCGCGGCCACCATGACCGCCCACGCGGCGCAGGCCTGCGCCGAACTCGGGCTGCCCCACCTGGTGCTGGCCAGGCCGGCCTGGGACACCCGCGATGCGATCCTGGTGGCATCGGACACCGAAGCCGCGCAAGCCGTAGCGGGCCGGGGATTCGCCCGCGTCTTCCTCACCACCGGCCGCTCCGGGCTGGCACCGTTCACTTCCAGCGGCGCATGGTTCCTCATCCGGGTGGTCACCCCGCCCGATGCGGCGCTGCTGCCGCCGAATCACCGGCTGCTGCTGTCCCGCGGGCCCTACGGTTACGACGACGAGCGGGTGTTGTTGCGCGACAACCGGATCGACGTGCTGGTCACCAAGAACAGCGGAGGACGGCTCACCGAGGCCAAGCTGGCCGCCGCCCGCGATCTGGGCGTGCCGGTGGTGATGATCGACCGCCCGCCGCTGCCGCCCGGTGTGCGGGCGGTGAGCTCGGTCGATGCGGCAGTCGAATGGCTGGGGTCGAGAGGTTAGGACGGGTAATACCGCGGGGTGAACACCGTGTCCCCGGACGGGGCGGTGTACCACTGGGTCTGCGAGGATCCGACGATCAACAGGCAGCGCATGTCCACCTCGACGGGGTCGAGGTCGGCCAACCGCACCACCCGAACCGATTCGCGCGATCCGGACACGTCACGCCCGATGACCACCGGGGTGCCCGGGTCACGGTGTGCCAGCAGCAGGTCGCGCATCGCCGCCACCTGCCAGGTCCGGCTCTTCGAGGCCGGGTTGTAGATCGCCAGCACGAGGTCGGCCTGGGCCGCCGCGGACAGCCTGGCGGCGATGACATCCCATGGCTTGAGTCGATCGGACAGCGAGATCACCGCGTAGTCGTGCCCCAGCGGCGCGCCGACCCGGCTGGCGACGGCCTGGGCCGCCGTCATCGCCGGGATCACCCGCACCGCCACGTCCGGCCACTGCTTGGCCTCCTCGAGCACCGCGGTCGCCATCGCGAACACGCCGGGGTCACCGGATGACACCACCGCGACGGCGCCGCCGCGCTGCGCCAATTCGCATGCCAGCCGGGCGCGTTCGGGTTCGTCGGTGTTGTCGCTGGGGTGGCGGCGCTGATCCGCCCGCACCGGCACCCGGTCGAGATAGGGCCCGTAGCCGATCAGGTCGGTGGCCGCGGCCAATTCGCGGCGGCTCTCCGGGGTCATCCAGTCGGTGTCACCGGGACCGAGTCCCACCACCGCCACCGTGCCGGTCGTCGCGGTATCCGATGTCGCCGGCCTTCCGGCTCCGGTGTCTGATGTCGCCGGCCTTCCGGCTCCGGGAACAATCGCCAGCGAGAAGTACGGCACCCCGGCCTCGTCCACCTCCGCGGCGGGCAACACCCGCTGCGCATCGGTGCTCGCCCGCTCTACGTAGAGCGCGCCGTCCAGCCGCCCCGCCATCGAAAGCGCCTCGCGCACTTGCGGATACGTCCGTCCGAGCTTCATCACCACGGCGGCGTCGGCGTCGGCGATCCGGCGGGCGAGTTCGCGCACCGGCAACGTGCCGGGCAGCACCGAGAGCACCTCGTCGCCGGTCACCAGCGGCGTGGCGATCGCCGCCGAGGCGGCGCTGACCGAGGTGACCCCGGGCACGATCACCGCGTTGAAGCGCGCGGTCAGCCGGGTGTGCATGTGCATGTAGGAGCTGTAGAACAGCGGGTCGCCCTCAGCCAGCAGGGCGACGTCGTGCCCCGCATCCAGGTGCGCGGCGATCCGCTCCGCGGCCTCGCGGTAGAAGTCCTCCATCGCGCCGGCATAGCCGCCGGGATGCTCGGTGGTCCCGGTGGTGACCGGATAGACCAGATGCTCCTCGATCTGCCCCGGACGCAGGTAGGGCTCGGCGATGCGGCGCGCGATGCTGCGGCCGTGCCGGGCGCTGTGATACGCCACGACGTCGGCCGCCCCGATGATGCGGGCCGCCTTGACCGTCACCAACTCCGGATCACCGGGGCCCAGCCCGACGCCGAAGAGCGTGCCGCTCACGAGCTCATTCCCGTTCACTCGCGATCGCGTTCACCGCGGCCGCCGCCATCGCGCTGCCGCCGCGGCGCCCGCGCACCACCAGGTAGTTCATTCCGCGCGGGTTGGCGATCAGCTCGTCCTTGGACTGCGCCGAGCCGACGAAGCCGACCGGCCCGCCCAGCACCGACACCGGCGCGGGCACCCCCTCATCGACCAACTCCAGTAGCCGGAACAGCGCGGTCGGCGCGTTGCCGATGGCCAGCACCGCGCCGGCCAGCCGGTCCGCCCACAGTTCCACCCCGGCCGCCGATCGGGTCG
>JAGQTW010000117.1 GCA_020438785.1 Mycobacterium sp.
TCATCCCCTCCGGTGACACCCGGGCCTTCCTGGGGGCGCGGATCGGCGTGCGTCGCGGCGCCGTGGTCGACGCCGCGGGCACGGTCCTCGCCGAACACGACGGGGTGCACGGCTTCACCATCGGCCAGCGCAGGAGGCTGGGCATCGCGGGCCCGGGACCCGACGGCCTGCCCCGCTACGTCACCGCGATCGACGCCGAATCCGGCACCGTCCGGGTGGGCGGTGCCGAGGACCTCGACGTGTGGTCGCTGACCGGCGAACGCCCGGTGTTCGCCGCCGGCGCCCCACCTGAGGGTCCGGTGGAATGCGAGGTGCAGGTGCGCGCCCACGGCCGTGTCGCGCCGGCGGTCGCCGAGATCCGCGGCGGGCGGCTCGAGGTGACCCTGCGCGAGCCACTGCGCGGGGTTGCGGCCGGCCAGACGCTGGTGCTCTACCGGCCCGACCCGGCCGGTGACGAGGTCATCGGCAGCGCCACCATCGCGGGATCAACCCGGAATCCGCTTGGCGATGTTCGTCATCACGATCTCGGACACTGAATCGGGCAACCCGCAGAAGGTGACCTCGATCAGCACCGAGCCCTTGAGCCGGTAGTCCCGGCCGCAGTTGCCGGGCCGGATCCGCAGGGATTGCGGGTCCGATTTCAATTCACCGATGAGCAGCGCCCCGTAGGAGCCGGTGCCGCAGCGCTGCGCGGCGGCCGACAGCGCGTCGAAGGTTCGGCGCGCGGTCTCGGTGTCGCGGTAGGCCGCCGCGCCCTGCGAGATCAGCGTGGCGTCCGGGGGATCCTGGAACGTGGTCTTGCGGAAGTCCTCGATGTCGGGCCCGAACGTCACCGTCTCGGCGAAGACGAACCGGCAGTCCGCGGGCACCTCGGCGGCGAGCTGTTCGATGTCGACCGGCGATTTGCCGTCCATGCTGGGAATGATCGTGACGTTCTGCCCGCCGCCGGTGATCGCGCGGATCTGTGCCTGGTCGAGCAGGACCTCGTCGACGTGGACCACGCCGGGCCTGCTGAACGCGGGCTCGCCGGCGGCCCGCAGCGGCGCCCCCTCGACCCACTGGCTGCAGCCCGAGGCCAGCACCGCCGCCGCGCAGCCGGCCAGGACGGACCGGGACCTCATGGCCATCAGGTTATGCCCCCGTGCTGCCGGCTTCAGTGCCGCGTCCAATACGGTTGGCCGGTGAGTGCTTTCGCGGCGGCAACCGGTATCGGCTCCTGGCCCGGCTCCGCGCCCCGCGACGCCGCCGAGATCGTGGTGGGGGAGTTGCACCAACTGCCGCACCTGGTGGAGTTGCCGGCCCGCGGCGTGGGTGCGGACCTGATCGGGCGGGCGGGGGCGCTGCTCGTAGACATCGCGATCGACACCGTTCCGCGCGGCTACCGGGTGGCCGCCAGGCCCGGGGCGGTCACCCGGCGGGCGGCGAGCCTGCTCGACGAGGACATCGACGCCCTCGAGGAGGCCTGGGAGAAGGCCGGGGGTGCCGCGGGCCGGCGTGCGGTCAAGGTGCAGGCGCCCGGACCGATCACGCTGGCCGCCCAGCTGGAACTGCCGAACGGGCACCGGGCCATCACCGACCTCGGCGCGGTGCGGGACCTGGCGGCCTCGCTGGCCGAGGGCGTCGCGGTGCATCGCGCCGAACTGGCGAGGCGGCTGTCCACGACCGTGCTGGTGCAATTCGACGAACCGGTGCTGCGGGCGGCGCTCGAGGGGCGGCTGACCGGGGTGACGGCCCTGAATCCGGTGCATCCGATCGACGAGGCCCTCGCGATCACCCTGCTCGATGCCTGCGCCGCCGCCGTCGGCG
Organism: Mycobacterium sp.; assembly: GCA_020438785.1. Classification (GTDB taxonomy): domain Bacteria; phylum Actinomycetota; class Actinomycetes; order Mycobacteriales; family Mycobacteriaceae; genus Mycobacterium. Next base: position 1,807 of record JAGQTW010000117.1, read on the forward strand.
GTGCGGCCCTGCTGCACACCTGCGCCGCCGAGGTGCCGTGGAACGTGCTGCAGCGCAGTGCCATTCCGGCGGTTTCCTTGGACGTGGGCCTGCTCGGGGACGCCGGTCTGGACGGAGTGGGGGAGTTCGTCGACTCCGGTCGCGCCGTGGTGCTCGGCGTGCTGCCGACGGCGCCGCCGCAAACCCGCCCGACCGTCGAGCAGGTGGCGGCCGCGGCGGCCGCGGTGACCGACCGGCTCGGCTTCCCGCGGGCGGTGCTGCGTGAGCGCGTCGGCGTCAGCCCGGCGTGCGGACTCGCCGCGGCCCCCGAGAACTGGGCCCGAGCCGCCATCGAACTCGCCCAACGCGCCGCCGACGTGATCGCCGAGGATGCGGCCGCGATCCACTAATGGAGTATGCGGCCACTCAAGCCACCGGTCGGCGCATTTCCTAGCGTCTTTCTCACGTCGATGTGCGTCGTGAGGGAGGTGCGCAATGTCCGTTCCGGTTCGAGGCGAACACGCCGTGGTGTTGGGGGCCAGCATGGCCGGGATGCTGGCGGCTCGGGTCGCCGCCGAGCACTACCGGCTCGTCACGGTGGTGGACCGAGATGAACTGCCGGCGCTGCCGGTGCGCAGGCGCGGTGTGCCGCAGTCGGCGCACGGGCACGTGCTGCAGGCCGCCGGTAGCGCCGTGCTCGAGGAGTTGCTGCCCGGTATCGGCGATGAGATCGCCGCCGCCGGCGTCCCGGTGTGGAGCGACGGCGACCTGTCGAGGATGATCGTCGAGTTCGGTGGTCACCGACTGGTCGGCTCGGGCCGGCTCCCCAACCCGGTGACCAATTACTCACCGAGCCGGCCGTTGCTGGACTATCTTGTACGGCAACGGGTTTCGGCACTACAGAATGTCACCGTACTCGGCGGCCATGATGTCGTCGGCCTCACGTCGACCGAGGACCGCAGCCGGGTGACCGGCGTCGTGGTGTACCGCAGGGGCGCCGCCGACACCACCATGTTGGCTGCCGATCTGGTCATCGACGCCACCGGACGGGGCTCGCGCGCGCCGAAGTTCCTGGCTGACCTCGGCTATGACCGGCCCATCGAGGACGAGTTGGTGGTCAACCTGAGCTATACCAGCCACTGGATTGCCCTGCCGCCCGGCGCGATCCGCGAACACACCGTGGCGATGTTCCCCGTCGCCGGTGAGCTCACCACGTTCGCCCTGCTGCAGCACGAGAACGACAGCTGCCTGATGACGGTGGGCACGATGGCCGGAGCGAAACCCGCCGAGGACTACGCCGACATGCTGGTGATCGCGAATCGGCGCGCACCCGAGCACATCCGCGCCGCTCTCGCCCATGCCGAGCCGGTCGGGGAGATCGCCCGCTTCCGCACCCCGTCGAGTCGCTGGCGCCGCTACGACAGGCTGGTCCGCTCGCCACACGGGTTCGTGGTCACCGGTGATGCGGTGTGCAGCTTCAACCCGGTCTACGGCCAGGGCATGTCGGTCGCCGCCCTGGATGCGATCGCGCTGCGCCGTTGCCTGCGCGGCGGCGAGCAGGATCTACCCGCCAGGTTCTTCCGGGCCAGCGCCAAGACCACCGCCGTGGCCTGGCGCAACGCCATCAGTGCGGATCTGTCACTACCGGAGGTCGCCGGCAAGCGGTCGCTCGGAATGCGGCTGAACAATGCGTTCACCGACCGGGTACTGACGGCCGTCGAGACCGACCGGGTGGTCGCCGGGCAGTTCTTCCGGGTGATCGGGATGTTGGATGCGCCGGCCCGCTTGCTGCGGCCCTCGATGCTGAGCCGCATCCTGCGCGCCAGTCTGGCCCGATCCGCCGACCGGGCCAGGGAGCCCGAGCTGTCGCTGACGGGTTAGCCGCCGTCGAGGCGACGGACCAGCCGGGCGGGCGCCTGCAACCGGAACGAGGCGTCGACGAGTTCGGCGACCTCCGCCCAGTCCACCTCGGCGGCGTCGAAATCCAGGCCCAGCCAGCCGAACGGGCCGAGGTAGGCCGGGTGGAAGAACCGCGGGTCCTGCTGCAGCGCCGGGCGCTCACTGTCGTCCACCTTGATCAGCAGGGCGTGGGCGTAGCGCAGCATCGGACCGTCCGGGTTGCGCCGGCTGCCGCCGTAGACGGCGAACATCTTGGGGGCGCTGAACGTCGGCCTGCCGTGCGAGATCTTCTCGGTGGCCTCCGGGAAGGCGAGCGCGATCTCGCGCACCCGGGCCAGGAAGGGATCCTCGTCGTCGAACATGATCGGGTGCGGCATGACTCCACACTGCCAGTTCGAAAGCGGCCAGTTCGAAAGCGGCCAGTTCGACCGACCGCGGATGCGATCCGAGGGTCTCGGCGGGCACCCACCGTGCCCGCCTCAGAGCGACTATCCCGCTCTGTCCGTGTCCAGAGTCGCTCGTAGCCGGGCACAAAGGGTGCACCCCCGGAGCCGCGCGCCCCGCGGGCGCCAGACGATCGGTGTCTGAAGGCTCCGCTAGCCTGCGAGAGTGGCATCCGAGAACCCGGAAACCGACCCGATCGATCCGGATGTGCGCCGGCGCTGGCAGGAACTGGCCGACGAGGTGCGCGAGCACCAGTTCCGCTACTACATCAAGGACGCGCCGGTCATCTCCGACGCCGACTTCGACAAGCTCTTCAACGAACTGCTCGCATTGGAGGAGCGCTACCCCGAACTGCGGGTGCCGGACTCGCCGACCCAGCTGGTGGGCGGCGCCGGTTTCGCCACCGACTTCACCGAGGCCGCGCACCTGGAGCGGATGCTCAGCCTCGACGACGTGTTCGACACCGACGAGTTGGTGGCCTGGTCGAACCGGGTGGAGAACGAGATCGGCGCCGACCCGCACTACCTGTGCGAGCTGAAGGTCGACGGGGTGGCCATCGCCCTGGTCTACCGCAACGGCCGCCTGGAGCGCGCGGCCACCCGCGGCGACGGCCGGGTCGGCGAGGATGTCACGCTGAACGCCCGCACCATCAACGACGTCCCCGAAAACCTCAGCGAATCAAGGGAATTCCCGATCCCCGCGCTGCTGGAGGTGCGGGGCGAGGTCTTCTTCATGATCGCCGACTTCGCCAACCTCAATGCCAGCCTCGTCGCGGAGGGCAAGGCGCCGTTCGCCAACCCGCGCAACAGCGCGGCCGGCTCACTGCGGCAGAAGAACCCGGCCGTCACCGCGCGGCGTCCGTTGCGGATGGTCTGCCACGGGCTGGGCTACACCGAGGGGTTCGACGTGGCGAGCCTGCACGACACCTACTTCGCGCTCAAGGACTGGGGACTGCCCGTCTCCGACCACACCACCCGGGTGCAGGGGCTGGCCGCGGTGCAGGACAAGATCACCTACTGGGGCGAGCGCCGCCATGAGGTGGAGCACGAAATCGACGGCGTGGTGGTCAAAGTCGACGACTTCGCCCAGCAGCGCCGGCTCGGCGCCACCTCGCGGGCACCGCGCTGGGCGGTGGCCTACAAGTACCCGCCGGAGGAGGCGCAGACCAAGCTCCTCGACATCCGGGTCAACGTCGGTCGCACCGGCCGGGTGACGCCGTTCGCCTACATGACGCCGGTGCGTATCGCCGGGTCGACGGTCGGGCTGGCCACGCTGCACAACGCCTCGGAGGTCAAACGCAAGGGCGTGCTGATCGGCGACACCGTGATGATCCGCAAGGCCGGGGACGTCATCCCCGAGGTGCTCGGGCCGGTGGTCGACCTGCGCGACGGCACCGAGCGCGAGTTCGTCATGCCGACCCACTGCCCGGAATGCGGCACCCGACTCGCCCCGGCCAAGGAGGGCGACGTCGACATCCGCTGCCCGAACGCCCGGTCCTGTCCCGCGCAACTGCGCGAGCGGGTGTTCCACCTCGCCGGCCGCGGCGGCCTGGACATCGAGGGGCTGGGCTACGAGGCCGCGACGGCCCTGCTCAACGCCGGCGTCATCGCCGATGAGGGCGACCTGTTCGACCTCACCCGCGAGGACCTGCTGGCCGCCGAGTTCTTCCGCACCAAGGACGGCGAATTGTCGGCGAATGCCGGGCGCCTGCTGCAGAACCTGGAACAGGCCAAGTCGCGGCCGCTGTGGCGGATCCTGGTGTCGCTGTCGATCCGCCACGTCGGGCCGACCGCCGCCCGGGCGCTGGCCACCGCCTTCGGCAGCCTGGAGGCCATCATGGCCGCCTCCGAGGAGCAGCTGGCCGACGTCGAGGGCGTCGGTCCGACCATCGCCGCGGCGCTGCGGGAGTGGTTCGACGTCGACTGGCACCGGGCGATCGTCGACAAGTGGCGGGCCGCGGGCGTGCGGCTGGCCGACGAACGCGACACCAGCATCGCCCCGACCCTGCAGGGGCTGTCGATCGTGGTCACCGGATCGTTGACCGGGTTCAGCCGCGACGAGGCCAAGGAGGCCATCATCGTGCGCGGCGGCAAGGCGGCCGGCTCGGTGTCGAAGAAGACCTCGTTCGTGGTGGCCGGCGACGCTCCGGGATCGAAGTACGACAAGGCCGTCGAACTCGGTGTGCCGATCCTCGACGAGGACGGCTTCCGCGCGCTGCTGGAAGAGGGGCCGGACGGGGTCTGACGCTGCCGAGCGGATACTCCTGCTGCCGTAGGAACTCCCGCCGAGTCAGTCGCGGCCTCACCGCGCGCCAAACCCATATGCAGCAAATCGATGCGGGAGATGCACGTGCTGCGTAATCTCCCGGGGATGGAAACTCCAGCGAGAGCTGTTGTGGCTCTTCGGCTGTCAGTGATCGGCGCTGTAGTCGCGGTGTTCCTGTGCGGTTTCGCGGTGAGTCCGCACGCGGATGCCGACCCCGAGTCGGCCTCGTTGCTGAAATGGGTGCCGTGCCCGGGGCACGAAGAGGTGCAATGCTCCGAGTTGTCGGTACCACTCGATCCGGCGGCGCCGGAGCTGGGAACGATTTCGTTGGCCCTGGCCCGCCGCCCGGCAACCGACCCGTCGGCGCGGATCGGTTCGTTGGTGCTCGAACCCGGCGGCCCGGGGTTGTCCGGGGTGGAAGAGGTGCTGGCGGGCGACGAACTGTCCACGCCCGAGGTTGCCGCCCGGTATGACATCGTTGGATTCGATCCCCGTGGGGTCGGCCGCAGTGAGCCGTTGTGGTGCTTCACCGAAGAGCAGATAGGCCGCTATCTCGACGAATTAGCCGGCGTCAGTTGGGATCTCGATCCGTCGACCCCGCAGGTCACCGCCTTTGCCCAGACCGCCGCCAGTTTCGGTCAAGGTTGTCAGTCGGACAATCCCGCACTCCTGCAGCGTGTGGGCACGCGTTATGCCGCTGCCGATCTGGACGTGATTCGCGCCGCACTGGGTGATGAGAAGCTGAACTATCTGGGTTGGTCATACGGCACCAAGCTGGGGGCGATCTACGCGGACATGTTCCCGCACCGGGTGGGCCGGATGGTGCTGGACAGCGCGATCGATCCTGCCCTGAGCCTGGTGGAGTTCAACCAGGGCCAGTCCGCTGCGCTGGAATCCGCCCTGGGCAGGTTCTTCGACTACTGCAGCACGGTCGAGGGTTGCCCGCTGCCACCGGGACGGGAGGCGGCGACGGCGGCGCTGAAGGGATTCCTGTTGTCCCTGCCGGTCGATCGTGTCACCCCCGAGACGTTGACCCGCGCAGACGTGATGGCGGCGTTGACGACCGCGATGTATGACCCCGGTGAGTACTTTCCCCAACTGACACCGGCCCTGGCCGACGGCATCAACGGCCATGGCCGCGCCCTGCAGGAGATCGGGGGCAACTACGGCGAGCAGAAACCCGACGAGCCGAGCAACTTCTTGAACGCCCTGTACGCCATCAATTGCTTCGATTCCCCACCCACGCCGGATGTGGTCGGCACGGCGCAACTGGCAGCCGACTGGGACCGCAACTCGCCGATCTTCGGGGCCCCCAACGCCTGGGGTGGGTTGCGATGCAATATCTTCCCCGCGCATTCCCAGATCGGACCGCGGCCGGTGTCGGCACCGGGTGCCCCGCCCATCCTGATCATCGGAGCCGTCCGCGACGCGGCCACTCCGATCGAATGGTCCCGCCGATTGGCAGACGATTTGGCCTCCGCGGTGCTCATCCAAGTCGACACCGACGTCCACTCGGTCTACCCGCAGGCGTCCTCCTGCGTCGCCACGCTCGTCGACCGTTATCTGCTGTCCGGAGAGGCTCCTCCCGGTGATACCTCCTGCGCTCAATAGGGAGGCGCGAGTCCGGACCCGTCGGGCCGCGAAGCGGGCGACTCAGCGAAGGATCGTCGCGACGATCCCGGCCAGATAGCCCAGCCGGGCCACCTCCGACGGGCGGAACAGCGGCCCGCCCGGGCGGCCCAGCATCACCGCGGTGTTGGGGTCACCCAGCGGCGCGGCGGCCAGCGTGGTGTCCATGTCCCGCCAGACCTGCGGCACCCAGTCGGCGCTGCCGTCCAACGCCTCGGCGTGGGCTAGTGGCAGCCACGGCGCCGAGGTCGCCTGGGTCTCCGGCGCGCCCGGGCTGCCGACGATGCGCTGCAGTCCGGCAGCAGAGATGCGGGCAACCGTGCACCAGCCGACCCGCAGCACCCGGGGCGCCTCGTCGGCCAGCACCTGCAGCCGGGCCGCCCGGTCCGGGGCGGCGGCGATGTGGTCGATGAGCTCCAGTTCGCGGTGCGCCTCCAACAGGCCGGTGTGCGGCCGGATGGTGTCCACCCGCACCCCCTCCAGCCGTTCGGCGGCGGTGATCAGCATGTCGGGCATCGCTCCCTGGGGCAGAACGACCACCAGGTCGTCGATGGCGTAGCCCGGCCCGCGCTCCACGACGTCCAGCGAAAGGATGTCGGCGCCGACCGAGCCGAGGGCCACCGCCAGCGACCCCAGGCTGCCGGGGCGATCCTCGAGCTGGACCCGCAGCAGATAGGAACGCACCCGGTCAACTGTTCCACAGCCGTCGGGTCTCAGCACTCCGGCGGCGGGGGCCGCCCGGTGCCGGATCGCGCCCCTCTAGGCTTGGTCACCGTGTCTGAGATCTCCCGCGACGAGGTCGCCCGGCTGGCCAAGCTGGCCCGGCTCGCCCTCACCGACCAGGAGCTGGAGAGTTTCGCCGGCCAGCTCGACGCCATCTTGGATCACGTGAGCCAGGTGCAGGCCGTCGACGTCACCGACGTCACACCGACTGGCAACCCGCTCAAGGACGTCAACGTCACCCGCCCCGACGTGGTCGACCCGTGTCTGACCCAGGCCGAGGCACTCGCCGAGGCACCCTCGGCCGTCGACGGCCGCTTCGCGGTGCCGCAGATCCTGGGAGACGAGCAGTGAGCAGCGACATGGTGCGCCTGGACGCCGCGACCCTCGGGCGCCGGATCGCCGCCGGGGAGCTGTCCTCGGTCGAGGTGACGCAGGCCTGCCTGGACCAGATCGCCGCCACCGACGAGACCTACCACGCGTTCCTGCACGTCGCCGCCGACGGGGCGCTGGCGCAGGCGGCCCGGGTCGACGCCGCGGTGGCCGCCGGCGAGGAGCTGCCGTCCCCGCTGGCCGGGGTGCCGCTGGCGCTCAAGGACGTGTTCACCGCCACCGACATGCCGACCACCTGCGGATCGAAGATGCTGGAGGGCTGGATCTCGCCGTACGACGCCACGGTGACCGCCCGGGTGCGCGCCGCCGGGATCCCGATCCTGGGCAAGACCAACATGGACGAGTTCGCCATGGGCAGCTCCACCGAGAACTCGGCCTATGGCCCGACCCGCAACCCGTGGGACATCGAGCGGGTGCCCGGCGGCTCCGGCGGCGGCAGCGCGGCCGCCCTGGCCGCGTTCCAGGCCCCGCTGGCCATCGGCTCCGACACCGGCGGGTCGATCCGCCAGCCCGCGGCGCTGACCGCGACGGTCGGCGTCAAGCCGACCTACGGCACGGTGTCCCGCTACGGCCTGGTCGCCTGCGCCTCGTCGCTGGACCAGGGCGGTCCCTGCGCGCGCGGCGTGCTGGACACCGCGCTGCTGCACGCCGTCATCGCCGGCCACGACCACCGCGACTCCACCTCGATCGAGGCGCAGATCCCCGATGTCGTCGCCGCGGCGAAGGCCGGCGCCGCCGGCGACCTGAAGGGCGTGCGGGTCGGCGTGGTCAAGCAGCTGCGGTCCGGTGCGGGCTACCAGCCCGGCGTGCTGGCCTCGTTCAACGCCGCCGTCGAGCAACTGGCCGCGCTGGGGGCGGAGGTCAGCGAGGTCGACTGCCCGCAACTGGACTACTCGCTGTCGGCCTACTACCTGATCCTGCCCTCGGAGGTGTCGAGCAACCTGGCGCGGTTCGACGCCATGCGTTACGGGCTGCGGGTCGGCGACGACGGCACCCACAGCGCCGAGGAGGTGATGGCGCTGAGCCGGGCGGCCGGGTTCGGTCCGGAGGTCAAGCGCCGCATCATCATCGGCACCTACGCGTTGTCGGCGGGCTACTACGACGCCTACTACAACCAGGCCCAGAAGGTGCGCACGCTGATCGCCCGCGACCTCGACGAGGCCTACGCCAAGGTGGACGTCCTGGTCTCCCCGGCGACCCCCACCACCGCCTTCCGGCTGGGGGAGAAGGTCGACGACCCGCTGGCGATGTACCTGTTCGACCTGTGCACCCTGCCGCTGAACCTGGCCGGGCACTGCGGCATGTCGGTGCCGTCCGGGCTCTCGCCCGACGACAACCTGCCGGTCGGCCTGCAGATCATGGCCCCGGCGCTGGCCGACGACCGGCTCTACCGGGTCGGCGCCGCCTACGAGGCCGCCCGCGGTCCGCTGCCCACCGCGCTCTGATTAGCTGTTGGGCCATGTGCACCCGAGTGCTGTGGAACACCAATGACCTTGCCGTGCTGACCGGACGCAGCATGGACTGGCCGGAGTCGACCGAACCGCTGATCGTCGCGTTCCCGGCGGGACGCGAACGCAACGGCGTTCATCCGGCCGGCGTCCTCGAGGACGCGGACCCGGCGCGCTGGACCAGCCGGCACGGCAGCCTGGTCACCACCGTGTACGGCATGGGCACCGTCGACGGGTTCAACGACGCCGGGCTGGCCGGACACGGGCTGTACCTCAACGCCACCGACTTCGGCCCCCGAGATCCCGCGAAACCCGCTGTGCACGCGGGCCTTTGGCTGCAATACCTGCTCGACCAGGCCGCCTCCGTGGCCGAGGCGCTCGATCTGATGAACGGGATCGACATCGTCGCGGTGCACGCCCACGGCCACGACGCCAACCTGCACCTGGCCCTCGAGGACGCCGGTGGCGACTCGGCGATCATCGAGTTCGCCGCCGGGCGACCGGTCGTCCACCACGGCCGCCAGTTCACCCTGATGACCAACGACCCGACCTACGACGAGCAACTCGCGCTGCTCTCCCGGCAGGACTTCTCCCACCCCAGCCGCGACATGCCGCTGCCCGGCAACGTCAACGCGGTGGACCGGTTCCAGCGGGCGGCGTACTACTCGGCGCTGCTGCCCACCCCGCAGTCCGAGCGGGAGGCCGTCGCCGGGGTGATGGCCATCATGCGCAACGTGTCCGTCCCGTTCGGCGCGCCCTACGGCGACTTCGGGGTGTACAACACCGAGTACCGCACGGTCACCGACCTGACCAACCGGACCTACTTCTTCGAGCTCACCACCAGCCCGAGCGTCATCTGGGTCCGGATGGCGGGGCTGGACCTCGCGGCGGGCGCACCGACGCTGGTGCTCGACCCCTACGACGAGACGCTCACCGGCGACGTCACCGACCGGTTCGCGGCCCGCGATATCCCCTTCTGAGCCTCGCGCCGCCACGCCAACCGGTTAGATAGGGCCATGCGCATCGGAGTTCTCACCGGCGGCGGCGACTGCCCCGGCCTCAACGCCGTCATCCGCGCGGTCGTCCGGACCTGCGACGCCCGCTACGGTTCCTCGGTCGTCGGCTTCCTCGACGGCTGGCGCGGGCTGCTCGAGGACCGCCGGATCCAACTGCACAACGACGACCGCAACGACCGGCTGCTGGCCAAGGGCGGCACCATGCTCGGCACCGCCCGCACCAACCCGGAGAAGCTGCGCGCCGGTCTCGACGACATCAAGCAGACGCTGGAGGACAACGGGATCGACGTGC
>JAGQTW010000518.1 GCA_020438785.1 Mycobacterium sp.
CATCGTCACCATGAACCGTCCGGAGGCCCGCAACGCACTCTCCGGCGAGATGCTGTCGATCATGGTGGAGGCCTGGGACCGGGTCGACAGCGATCCCGACATCCGGGTGTGCATCCTCACGGGCGCCGGCGGTTACTTCTGCGCGGGGATGGACCTCAAGGCCGCGACCGCCAAGCCACCAGGCGACTCGTTCAGGGACGGCAGCTACGACCCGTCCCGTATCGACGGTCTGCTCAAAGGCCGGCGGCTGACCAAGCCGCTGATCGCCGCGGTCGAGGGTCCGGCGATCGCCGGCGGCACCGAGATCCTGCAGGGCACCGACATCCGGGTGGCCGGCCAGAGCGCGAAGTTCGGTATCTCCGAAGCGCGCTGGAGCCTGTACCCGATGGGCGGTTCGGCGGTGCGCCTGGTGCGCCAGATTCCCTACACCATCGCCTGCGATCTGCTGCTGACCGGACGGCACATCACCGCGGCCGAGGCGCTGGAGTACGGACTGATCGGTCATGTGGTGCCCGATGGCCAGGCGCTCGACAAGGCGCTGGAGATCGCAGAGGTGATCGCGGGCAACGGCCCGCTCGCAGTCCAGGCGATCCTGCGCTCGATCCGGGAGACCGAGGGCCTGCACGAGAACGAGGCCTTCACGATCGACACCAGGATCGGCATCGAGGTGTTCCTGTCCGAGGACGCCAGGGAGGGCCCGCTGGCGTTCAAGGAGAAGCGAGCGCCACAGTTCAAGATGCGGTAGTCGTCCACCGAAGGTGGGGGCTATGACCACATTCCGGGGCGGTTTTGGCCATACGGCCCACCCTCGGCGAGGTCGTTCAGACCAGCACGGGTGCCGACGGCGTGAACACCACCGGCATCCGCTCCAAGCCGCTGACGAAGTTCGCCGGCCTCAGCGGCAGTGCCGAATCGTCGGCCAGCCGCAGGTCCGGCAGCCTTGTGAGAATCGTGTGCAGCATCGTGGTGAGCTCCAGGCGGGCCAGCTGATTACCCAGGCAGAAGTGGGTGCCGAACCCGAAGGCCAGGTGGCTGTTGGGATTGCGGTCGATCCGGAAGTTCTCCGGATCTCCGAAGACGGACTCGTCGAAGTTCGCCGATTCGAACAGCAGCAGCATCTTCTCGCCCTCGCGGAGCTGCGTACCGTGGAATTCGTTGTCCTGCAAAATCGTTCGTGCCATGTTCTTGACCGGCGATGTCCAGCGCAGCATCTCCTCGACTGCCCCCGGTACCAGGCTGCCGTCGGCGATCAGGCGCTCCCACTGATCATGATGGCGCAGAAGTTGCTCGGTGCCGCCGGACAGAGTGTGCCGGGTGGTCTCGTCTCCGCCGATGAGGATCAGCAGCGTCTCGAAGACGATCTCATCGTCACTCATCCGCTGGCCGTCGACCTCGGCGTTGACCAGGATGGAGAACAGGTCGCCGGTGGGTTCGGCCCGGCGCTTGGCGGTGGTCTCCATCGCGAAGCCGGAGTACCCGGCGAAGGCGTCCATCACCGCCTGCAATGCGGCCTCGTCGGCGCTGGCACTGAGACCGCACACCAGATCGTCGGACCACTTCAGCAGCGTCGCCCGGTCGGCAGGCAGCACACCGAGCATGTCACCGATGACGGCCATGGGAAGCGGGGCGGCGATATCGCGGACGAAGTCGCACTCGCCCCGTCCACACACCGCGTCGATCAGCGTGTCGCACAGCGTCGCGATCCCGGCGGCCTTGTCCATCACCTGTTTGCGGGTGAACCCGGCGTTGACGAGTTTGCGGCGCAGCAGGTGCTGCGGGTCGTCCATGTCGATCATGTAGGGCATCGCCGGCTGGTCGGGCCGGATGCCGCCGGTGTTGGAGAACACCTCGGGATTGCGTTCGGCGTCGAGAACCGCCTGGTACGTCGCCGCCGCCGCCAGTCCGTTGCGGTCCCGGAACACCGGTTCATGGGCCCGCATCCAGCGGTAGCTGTCGCGCGCGCCGCCGTCGGCAAAAAAGTTTCCGTCGGTCAGATCCACATCGGGTTTCATCAGCCGGCCTTCCGTCGTTCTTCCGCCGCCCTCGACGCGCGGATTACAGTGGCTCCATGCCTGCGGCCCAGCACACCATCGCCGGCACCGTGCTCACCATGCCGGTGCGGATTCGCAAAGCCGACGTCCACACAGCAATGTTCTCCGTTCCGGCCGACGATGCCCAGCGGCTCATCGACTACAGCGGACTCCAGGTATGCCAATTCCGGCCGGGCCGCGCCATCGTCACCCTGATGCTCGCCCGCTACCTCGACGGCGACCTCGGCCGGTACAACGAGTTCGGCACCTGCATCATGGTCAACCCGGCCGGTTCGACCGGCAACGGCCTGCGGGCGCTGGGCAACGCGGCGGCGTTCATCCACCACCTGCCCGTCGATCAGCCCTTCACCCTGGAAGCCGGCCGAACCATCTGGGGATTCCCAAAGATCATGGCGGACTTCACCGTTCACGACGGCAACCCGTTCAGTTTCGAGGTCCGTGAGGGCGGTGAGTTGATCGCCGGCATGAAGTTCAGCCGCGGACTGCCGGTGCCCTCGCTGCGCAGCCGACCACAGGTGCTCAAGACCTACTCCTGCTCCGCCGGCGTCACCCGGGAGGTGCCGTGGGAGATGACGACCTCCCATGTGCGATTCCGGCCCGGCGGGGCACGCCTGCGCCTCGGCGAGCACCCCTACGCCAGGGAACTGGCCTCCCTCGGACTGCCGAAACGGCCTCTGGTGTCCGGTTTCGTCGGGCACGTGGAGATGACGTTCGGCGACGGGCACGTCCTGCGCTGACCTCACAGCAACGCGGCCGCTTCCCTGATCTGATCGGCGCTGCGCGCACCGATCACCATCATGGTGACTCCGGCCGCCTCCCATACCGCGATCTGCTTGCGGACGAAGTCGATGTCGCCGACGATCGCGGCGTCGTCGACGAGTTCGTCGGGGATGACCGCGGCGGCGTCCTCCTTGCGACCGGAGCGGAACAGCTTGGTGACGTCGTCGACCACCTCCGCGTAACCCATTCGTCGGTAGACCTCGGCGTGAAAGTTGGTGTCCTCTGAACCCATTCCGCCCATGTAGAGCGCGAGGAACGGCTTGATCATCTCGAACGTGGCGGCGCGGTCGTCGGTGATGACGACCTGTGCAGTGGCACAGATCTCGAAGTCGGCGCGGCTGCGCCGGGCCCCGGGGCGGGCAAAACCCTCGTCGAGCCATTCGTTGTACATGTCCGCCAGCCGCGGCGAGTAGAAGATCGGCAGCCAGCCGTCGCAGATCTCCGCGGCCAGCGCGATGTTCTTGGGTCCCTCCGCACCGAGCATGATCGGGATGTCGGCGCGCAGCGGATGGACGATCGGCTTGAGCGCCTTGCCCAACCCGGTGGTGCCCTCACCGGTCAATGGCAGCGGGTAGTGCGGGCCCGGGCTGGTAACCGGGCCCTGCCGGGCCCACACCTGACGGACGATGTCGATGTACTCGCGGGTGCGCGC
>JAGQTW010000118.1 GCA_020438785.1 Mycobacterium sp.
ACGCCGAGACCGCCTATGCCGAGGGTGTGCACGGCCATCAGCCGATGCGCAGGCCGTTGTTCGGTGAGGGCCGCCCCCGACCGGACGCCGACGAGGACTGAGCCGTCGGGATCCGACTGCGCGCAAGGATGGCGCGTCCCGGGTGGACTGCGTAACTTGGCGCTGCCGAGCGGAGGTGGTAGGTGTCGGACGACTGGGCGGCGGTGTCCGCCGAACTGATCCCGGTGGCGCTCGTCGTCGCGCTGTCGCCGATCTCGGTGCTGCCCGCCCTACTGTTGGTGCTCTACTCGAAACGGCCCCGCGCCACCAGCCTGACCTTCCTGGCCGGCTGGCTCCTCGGTCTGGTGATCTCGACGATCGTCTTCGTCAACGTGCCCAAGCTCCTCGGGGAGCAGGCCGGCGGATCGCAGGGTCGCTTCCGTCTCATCTTCGGCGCGGTGCTGATCCTCGTCGGTGCGCTGCTGTGGGTGCGGCGGGCCCGCACCGCCCGGGCCGGCTGGCTCGACCGGGTGAGTACCGTCTCGCCCGTAGTCACCGCCGGGCTCGGGTTGATCTTCGCCATCGCCAACCCGAAGATCCTGGTGGCCTGCGCCGCAGCGGGTTTGGCGATCGGAACCTCGACGCTGGGCGCCGCCGGCCGTGGGTTCGCCGTCGCATACTTCGTGGTGCTGGCGGCCTCGACCACGGCGCTGCCGGTGCTGACCCACCTGTTGGCCGCCAAGCGGTTCGATCGGTCCCTGGAACGGTTGCGGCGCTGGATTCAGCTTCGGCAGAACGAGATCAGCGCGGTCGCGCTGATCGTCATCGGCCTGGTGCTGATGGCCAGCGGGTTCGGCGGTCGCTGAGAAAGCGGCGTCGGTACCATTCCGCGCATGCCGTTGGCCAGTGGCGAGGAGTTCGCGGGATACCGGATCCTGCGGACCCTCGGTCTCGGGGGGATGGGCGAGGTGTATCTCGTCCAGCATCCCCGGCTGCCACGCCACGACGCGCTGAAGATCCTGCCGGCCGCGATGTCGGCGGACGACGAGTTCCGGGAGCGGTTCAACCGGGAGGCGGAGCTGGCCGCCACCCTGTACAACCCGCACATCGTCGGCATCCACGACCGAGGCGAGTTCAAGGGTCAGCTGTGGATCTCGATGGACTACATCGACGGGCCCGACGCTGGCCGACTGCTGCGCGAGCAGTACCCGACGGGTATGCCGCCGCAGCTGGTGGCGGAGATCGTCACCGCGGTCGCCGAGGCCCTGGACTACGCCCACGACCGCGGCCTGCTGCATCGCGACATCAAGCCGCCCAACATCCTGCTGACGACACCGCACCGCGGCCGTCGGCGAGTTCTGCTGGCCGACTTCGGCATTGCGCGCAATGCCGCGGACATCAGCGGCCTCACCGAGACCAACGTGACCCTGGGAACGGTGAACTACGCCGCCCCCGAACAGCTGATGGGCGGTGAGATCGACGGCCGCGCCGACCAGTACGCGCTGGCGGCCACCGCCTTCCACCTGCTGACCGGGACGCCGATGTACGGCTCGTCCAACCCGGCCGTCGTGATCAGTCGCCATCTGAACGCGCCGCCACCGGCACTGGCGGCCTCCCATCCCGCCCTCGCACCGCTGGATCCCGTTCTGGGCAAGGCGCTTTCGAAGAATCCCGACAACCGATTCCGCAGCTGCGCGGAATTCGCGCACGCGCTGGCTCAGGGGGTGACGGCGACAACCGCTGTGCCGCGGCCCGCGCCACCGCGGCCCGCGACACCGCCACCGTTCCACAACCCCCCGACGGCGGTCCTGCCCACGCCGATCGAGGCGGCACCGCCGCCGGCGCCGGTCGCGGCCCCACCAACACGGTGGCCATGGGTGGTGGCCGCGGTCGCGCTGCTGCTCATCTCGGCAGCGGTGGTGCTGGCGGTGTGGCCCCGCACCGAACCCGGCCCCAAGGTGGCGTCCAATGCCACCACGACCACCCCCACCTCGTCCGCGCCCGCGCGGCCGGAACCGGTCACGTTCGACGGCATGCGTACGGTAGTCACCGACTTCTACGGCCAACTGCCCGGCAAGGCCAGGGCGGCGTGGGCCGATCTCGACACCCACTATCAGCAGCGCAACGGACTCGAGGACTACCTGGCCTTCTGGTCCTCGATCCAGTCGGTTCGGCTGATCTCGGTGAGCCCGCGGGATGCGACGAGCGTGGTGGCCCGCCTGTCCTACGTGCGGAGCGACGGCGTCGTCGACACCGAGGACCGCTGGCTCAGCGTCGTGCCCAGGAACGGTCGGCTGCTGATCTACGACTCCGAACGGATCGGGTCCGCCTAGCGGGGTGTTCGCCCCCGCCGTCGGCGCCGAACGGTCTAGCATGACCGGATTCGGGAAGGGGGAACCCATGAGACCGGGGGAGCCGGATCCGCTGGAGAAGTCCCTGCTGCCGTACTACAACCAGGGGCACCACAACGGGCCGATCGTCGTCGACCGGTGGGCCGGGGGCATCGCCCAGACCGACGCGAGACCGCCGTGGGTGCGCGTCGGTAGACGCTGGTTCAGCACGCTCTGGCTGGTGCCACTGGGCATCGTGGGCTTGGCGCTGTCGATCGCGGTGGTCCGCGAAATGGCGCACTACGAATGGTTTCACGAGTTCATCGCGAAGTACCCCGGCACCTCCGCGCAGTACGTGCAGCCGGTTCAGTCCGGGTTCCCGTGGTGGCTGCGCTGGCAGCACTTCCTGAACCTGCTGTTCATGATGTTCATCATCCGTGCCGGGCTGCAGATCCTCGCCGACCATCCGCGGTTGTATCTGAACGCCGGCAGCAAGCCCGACACCGAATGGCTGCGGCTGCGCGGCCCGGTGCCCGCCGATCGCCGCGACAGCGCCGACGCCGACAACGTGTGGACCGCCAAGGAAGATTCCGTCGCGCTGCCGAAGCAGGTGGGAATCCCAGGGTTTCGGCACTCCATCGGACTGGCCCGATGGTGGCACTTCAGCTTCGACCTGCTCTGGCTGGTGAACGGGCTGATCTTCGTGGTGCTGCTGTTCGGCACCGACCAGTGGAAGCGGCTCGTGCCCACCTCGCTGGACGTGTTCCCCAACGCGCTCTCCACGGCGTTGCAGTACCTGTCCTTGCAACTGCCGGTGAACGCCGGATTCAGCACCTACAACGCACTGCAGTTGCTGGCGTACTTCATCACCGTCTTCATTGCCGCGCCGCTGGCTCTGGTCACCGGTCTGTTGCAGGCGCCGTCGATCGCGGGCCGGTTCGGCACCGGCGCCAGGTTGCTCAACCGGCAGGTGGCCCGCTCGATCCACTTCGGCGTGCTGATCTGGATGGTGGTCTTCATCGCCATCCACACGCTGATGATCTTCGTCACCGGATTCGTGGGCAACGTCAACCACATCACGCTGGGCACCGACACGAACTCCTACCTCGGGGTGGCGCTTTACCTGCTGTGGATGGTCGTCGTGCTCGTATTCTGGCTGCTCGCATCACCATTGACGATCCGGCATCCTCGTGCGGTCCAGAAGGGCGGCCAGGCGGTGGTCGGTTGGCTCAAGGGTCTCCTGGAGCGCACCAACCCGACCGCCACGTACGCCGAAGCCGACATCTCGGAGTACTTCTGGACCAACGGCGAGAAGCCCGAGACCGCGGAATACGAACGCTTGAAGGAGGGCGCCTGGTCCGAATATCGGCTCCGGGTAGACGGTTTGGTGGAGACCCCACTGGCGTTGAGCTACGACGAACTCCGCGCGATGCCCAAGCAGGAGCAGATCACCCAGCACTTCTGCATCCAGGGCTGGTCCGGGATCGCCAAGTGGGGTGGTGTCTCGATGCGGGCCATCTGCGAGGCCGCCGGGCCGACCGCCGAGGCCAAATGGGTGGTGTTCTACTCATTCGCCGACGGGCCGGTGGGCGGCCGGTACTACGACTGCCATCCGATCGCGAACATGTACCACGACCAGACCATCCTGGCCTACGAGATGAACGGTCAGCCCCTCAACGAGTCCCACGGTGCGCCACTGCGACTGCGCGACGAGGTCGAACTCGGCTTCAAACAGGTCAAGTGGGTCGCGGCCATCGAGTTCGTCGAATCGTTCGACCACCTCGGTGCGGGCCAGGGCGGCTACAACGAGGACCAGGAGTTCTACGGCTACCGCATGCCGATCTGAGTCGCGGAGCCGGCGGTCACTTGAAGCGGCCGGCGAACCCGCGCAGCGGGATATCGGCACTGGTCAGCAGGCCGGGAGGCGCCGCGACCACGGATTTGATGGCGTTGAGTGCGGGCAGACCGGTGACCGTCATGCCGATCGAGGCGAACGACTCCGGGTTGGACAGATCGACGCCCGGCTTGGGGAAGATCATGTGCTTGTTGTAGACATACGGGTCACCGGTGATCTGAGTGATGTAGCAGCCCTTGATATCCCAGTGCGGCGCGGTGTGCGGGGTCATCTGCCACTCGAGGTGTGTCTCGATCTTGGGAACCCCGTCCACGACACCCTGGTACTTGATGTAGTTGGCGCCCAGCGAGCCCTCAGGCAGCCGGTACCAGCCCAGGTCGACGTCCTTGGTGCAGGCGCCGAGTTCGTAGCTGAACCTGACCTCGTCGAGTTGCAGGTCGAAGCAGTCGGCCATCAGCAGCACGCTGTCGGCGAAGACCCGGGTGTACTTCTCCAGCTTCGCGGGGATGCTCGGATCGTCGACGGGCAGCCCGTAGCCGACCTCTATCCAGGTGGCCGCCGAGTGGTGGCAGGACACGTCGACGGACTCGATGGTGGTGACGTTCTCGATCTCGGCGACGTCGGCCGAGCACACCACACCGAGAATCTGGTTCAGCCCCGGGTTCATCCCGGTGCCGTAGAAGGTGGACCCGCCCTTCTTGCAGGCCGCGGCCAGCAGTTCGCTGACCGGCTTTCCGGACGGGTGCGGGTGATTGGTGTCGCGGTGCCAGCCGGTGATCCAGTCCGCGGTGGTGACGATGTTGATGCCGGCCTCGAGCACCGCGACATAGAGGTCTTCGTCGGGGAACACGCCGTGGAAGGTCAGCACATCGGGCCTGGCCGCGATGATCTCCGCGACGGTGCCGGTGGCGGTGACCCCGATCGGCGCCAGTCCGGCGATCTCACCGGCGTCCTTGCCGATCTTCTCCGCTGTGTAGCAGTGCAATCCGACGAGCTCCAGGTCGGAACGGGCGCTGATCCGTTTGATCATCTCGGTGCCTACGTTGCCGGTGGCTACCTGGAAGACACGGATGGGTTTGCTCATACCGTGGACCTTTCGATCGTCGTCTCGTCGGGATAGAACTGAGCCGCCCAGTCGCGGAAAGCTGTGAATCCTTTGCTCTCCGAGGGCGCCAGGGCCGGCAGTGGGCGGTAGCGCTGATGGGACCAGATTTCGATGTCGGCGGCGAACTGGTCGATGACCATCTGACCGAAGCTCTGGGCCCGTGCCTCCGCCCTGGGTGAGTCGTCGCCGGCAAGGCGGCCGATGTAGACCATGAACCGGACGTCGGACGTGCTCTCGTCGACCGGGGTGATCGCCGAGATGGTTCGGTTGTCCACCATCCCCCAACTCTTGGTCACGGCCGCGCCGAGCCCGCCGTTGATGGCCTCCACCCCGCTCTTCACGTCGTCGATCGACTGGCCGTCGTCACCCTCGAAGGTGATGGTGAAGTCGACGTAGGACACCGGACCGTCGAAGTCGTGGCGGGTGAACAGGGGCACGATCGGGGTCTGGTGGACGAACTTGAAATGCGCGAAGTCGACACCGTTCTCGAGCACGTACTGCGGATGCAGTTCCAGGTCCGGGCGGTACAGCCGCATCATCGGGTAGTAGTCGGCCGGGCCGCTGCCGTCGTTGAAGTCGGCGAACACATCGGGCACGTCGAAGTACGGTTCGCGGCCCTCCATGTCGTGCCAGATGTAGACCGACTTGTTGCGCTCGACGGTTGGGTAGGTCCGCATCCGCCGTCCGCGGTTGGGGCGGTCCTCGTACGGGATGCACACGTTGCGGCCGTCGTGGTCCCACTGCCAACCGTGGAACGGGCACGCGATGGCGTCACCCTCGACATGTCCGCCGAAGCCGAGGTGCGCGCCGAGGTGCTCGCAGTAGGCGTCCATGACGGTCAGCCGGCCGGATTGGCCGCGCCAGGCGACCATCTCGCGGTCGAAATACTTCATCCGGTGCACGGCGCCGAGGCCGATCTCATCAGACCACGCGACCTGAAACCATCCCGTCGGCTTCATCGACAGCGTCGGCTTGGCCATCGCGGAAGTCCTCTCTAGGTCGGCTCTACGTAAGAATCACAGTGGGTTCTGTGAAAGTCAAGGGTGGATCGCCTACGATCCGGGAATGGAACAGACGCCGGTGACCGGGCGGCGGCCCAACCGGCGCGGGCAGGCCACCCGCGAGGCGATGCTGGACGCCGCGCTGCGCTGCCTGGCTTCCGGTGACACCGGCGCGGCATCGGCCAACCGCATCGCCAGGGAGGCCGGCGCCACCTGGGGCGCGGTGAAGTATCAGTTCGGGGACATCGACGGGTTGTGGGCGGCGGTGCTGCGGCGCACCGCCGAGCGGCGGGGGCAATTGCCGATGCGGCCGAATCACACCGCTCCGCTGCAGGAACGGATCGCCGCGATCATCGACACCATGTACGACGGGCTCACCGCCCCCGATTCGCGGGCCATCGAGACCCTGCGGATGGCACTGCCGCGGGAGGGTGCGGAGCTGGAAAGGCTGTACCCCAAGACCGCTGCGGAACTCGCGTCCTGGGGCAAGAGTTGGATCGAGGCCTGTCATGAGGCGTTCGCGGACGTCGACGTCGACCCGGTTCGGGTCGGCGCGGTCGCGGCCTTCCTGCCGGGGGCGATGCGGGGCATCACCTCGGAACGCCAGCTGGGGAGCTACTCCGATCTCGATCTGGCCCGACGGGGCCTCGCCGACGCCATCGCGGCATACCTGCGGCAGCGTTGAGCCGGTCCAGCACGCGGGGACCATCGGCCCTTGAAGGTGCACGCCCTTCGGCGCAGGCTGGAACGGTTGCCGGCTCCATCGGGGACGACGGGGGCGGCGGCGCACAGATACCCTACAGGGTAGGGGTATATAGTGCCGACAAGCTCGATATCCGATCAAGGGAGGGACCATCATGACCGAGACACCCGAATCGACCGTTGCCACGCCGGAAACCGTCGCCGTCGCCGATCCCGATGGCCGTCAACGGCCCAATCGGCTCTACCAGGCGCTCGCCTGGGTCGGCATCGTCGCCGGTGTGCTGTTCATCGTCGGAATGGTCTTCTTCGCAGGGGTCTTCCTCGGCCGGGCGGGGGGCTACGGCTGGCATCGCGGCTATCACACCGGCCAGATGGGTCCGGGTGGACCGGGGGCCCAGTGCCCGATGATGCGCGGTGGTGGCATGGGTCCCGGCGGCATGGACCCCGACGACATGGGTCCCGGCGGAATGATGGGACCGGGTCGGAGCCCCGCGAGCACCGCCCCGGCGCCGCCGCCCGCCCAGCGCCCGTCCTGACGCGTATCCACCGGGACGTCAGCCGCGCATGACCGCGTAGTGTCCGCCTGTCGATGCCACCCACGGGCCGTCGTGTGAGTTTGCTGTGATCTGGGTATGCCAGGCCGATCTGATAGCTCGGCC
Source organism: Mycobacterium sp. (assembly GCA_020438785.1). GTDB lineage: Bacteria > Actinomycetota > Actinomycetes > Mycobacteriales > Mycobacteriaceae > Mycobacterium. The sequence goes on from JAGQTW010000118.1 coordinate 7,632, forward strand.
CGGCTGGCGACCTGGGCTCTGAGAGATGGAGCAGCAGCAATGTCTACACATCGGTTCGCGGCCTGCAGGATCGTCGGCCTGGTAGCTGCGGCGGTGGCAATCGGCTGCGCGGTGGTGGCCGCACCGACCGCGTCCGCCGAGCCCTGTCCCGACGTCGAAGTGGTGTTCGCCCGCGGCACCAGTGAACCGCCGGGGGTCGGCGGCACCGGGCAGGCCTTCGTCGACGCCCTGCGGTCGCAGGCGGGTCCGCGGTCCGTCGACGTCTACGCCGTCGACTATCCCGCCAGCTCCAACTTCGCCGCCGGTGTCGACTTCGCCCGCACCGTCGTCGACGGCATCCGGGATGCCGGTGCCCACATCGAGGCCACCGCGGCGAACTGTCCCAAGACCAGGATCGTGCTGGGCGGGTACTCGCAGGGCGCCGCACTGGCCGGTTACGTCACCGCGGCCGCGATCCCGGATTCGGTGCCGGCCGAGTTCCGCTCGTACATCCCGCAGCCGATGCCACCGGAGATCGCGAATCACGTTGCGGCCGTTGCACTGTTCGGTGAGCCGTCGGACGAGTTCATGCGGGCCAACGGTGTGCCGCCGGTGGTGATCGGCCCGCTGTACGTGCCCAAGACCATCAACCTGTGCGCCGAGGGCGACACCATCTGCAACGGCGCCCCGGCCGGCGCGCCGACCATGGCGCACATTTTGTACAACGCGAACGGAATGACCGGCCAGGCGGCCGCATTCGCGGTGCAGCGGCTGTAGCGGCACGGTCACGGAGCCCCCTGTCAGGATTGAACTGACGACCTACGCTTTACAAGAGCGTTGCTCTACCACTGAGCTAAGGAGGCGTGGCGCGGTCGACGAGTCGGCCTGAGCCGGGCCTGAGTTTATCCGGTCAGTCCTCGTCGTCGTCGCGGGACAGTCGCTCGCTGCGCACCCGCTCCGGTGCGACCGGTCGCGGGCCGCTGTAGCGCCGCCGGCCGGGCAGCGGAATCCGGTCGGCGATGTTGCTCAACGGATTGACCACCAGGCTCAGGGTGGTCACCGCTTCCCGCAACGTCTCGATCGTGGGCGCCAGGGCCTCCAGACCGGGGGTCAGCCGGTTGAGGGTGTCGGCGACGTCGGCCAGCTGCTCCAGCGGCCCGTGCCGGGCGGTCAGCTTGTCGATCAGACCGCCGTCGGCCAGCAGGCGGTCGGCGATGCCCTCCTCGGCCAGCAGGCGGTCGGCGATCCCGTCCTCGGCCAACAGACGCTGGAGCAATCCGTGCTCGGCCAGTAGGCGGTCGGCCAGGCCCTCCTCGGCCAGCACCCGCTCGAGCAGCCCGTCCTCGGCCAGCAGCCGATCGACGAGTCCGCCGGGGGCCAGCGCCCGATCGAGGCCGCCACCCTCGGCGGTCATCCGGTCCAGGACGCCGTCGGGTGCGGTGAGTCGGTCGATCAGTCCGCCGGGGCGCATCAGCCGGTCCAGCGGACCGTCCGGGGCCAGAGCCCGGCCCAGTGGCGCGTCCTCGTCGACCAGCTGCGCGATCCTGTTCGCCCGGCTGATGGTGTCCTCCAGGCCGAACACCTGGGCCACCGAACTCGGTCCCATCGGCACACCGGCGTCGGTCAGGGACCGTTTGGCCAGTTCAATGCCCGCCTCCGCGACCCCGAGACCCAGGTCGGCCGCGGCGAGGCCGGCCCGCATCGGTACGGTCGCCATCCCCACCAGCGCCTTGGCCAGGTCCATCCCTCGAGTGTATGGGCGTCCGAAGCCGCTACCGACGGTATCGCGATCATCAGGCCCAACTCGACTCACAGGAACCTCACAGCCACCGTGCAGGTTGTATTCACCAAGATGGGAGGAGATTGACAACTATGACCGCCGCAGCGACACCCGCGACCAAACCCGAGGCGCGCGTCCTCGTCGTCGACGACGAGACCAACATCGTCGAACTGCTCTCGGTGAGCCTGAAGTTCCAGGGCTTCGAAGTCCACACCGCCGCCAACGGGCCCGCGGCTCTCGACCGGGCCCGCGAGGTGCGCCCCGACGCGGTGATCCTGGACGTGATGATGCCCGGCATGGACGGCTTCGGCGTGCTGCGGCGGCTCCGCGCCGACGGGATCGACGCCCCCGCGTTGTTCCTGACCGCGCGCGACAGCCTGCAGGACAAGATCGCCGGGCTGACCCTCGGCGGCGATGACTACGTCACCAAACCGTTCAGTCTGGAAGAGGTGGTTGCGCGACTGCGGGTGATCCTGCGCCGGGCCGGCAAGGGTGTCGAGGAGCCGCGCACCTCCAGGCTGTCCTTCGCCGACATCGAACTCGACGAGGACACCCATGAGGTGTGGAAGGCCGGGGAGCCGGTATCGCTGTCGCCGACCGAGTTCACGCTGCTGCGGTACTTCGTCATCAATGCGGGCACGGTACTGAGCAAGCCCAAGATCCTCGATCACGTGTGGCGCTACGACTTCGGCGGTGATGTCAACGTCGTCGAGTCGTATGTCTCATATCTGCGCCGCAAGATCGACACCGGCGAGAAGCGGTTGCTGCACACGCTGCGCGGGGTCGGCTACGTGCTGCGGGAGCCGCGGTAATCCGGCGCCCCACCACCGCCCGGGCGAACAATAGGGCCATGGCGAACAACTACCGCCGCGCGGTGCCACTGCGGGTGGGCTTGGTGGCTGCGATGCTGCTGCTCGTGGGCTGCGGGCTGCTGGCCTCCGGCGTCGCGGTCACCTCGGCGTTGCGGCACGACCTCGTCAACCGGGTGGACCAGACCCTGATCGACGCCTCCAACAGTTGGGCGCAGGCCCCGCGCCGGATGCCGCCGCCCGACGAGGGCCCCAACCCGGCCCGGCCGCCGTCGAACTTCTACGTCCGCGGCGTCGACACCATGGGCAACCTGTGGATGGCCGTCAACGACCGCGATGCCGAGCCGGCGCTGCCCGAGGACAACAACGTCGGACCCACCCCGGTGACCATCGAGTCGCTGAACGGCTCGCATATTCAGTGGCGCGCGGTGTCGGTGCGCGGGCCCAACGGGGAGCTGACCACCGTGGCCATCGACCTGTCCGACGTCGAGCGGACCGTCCGGTCGTTGGCCTGGTCGCAGGTGGCGATCGGCACGGCGGTCCTGGTGGTGCTCGGCGTGGTCGGGTACTGGGTGGTGCATCGCAGTCTGCGGCCGCTGGCCGAAGTGGAGCAGACTGCGGCGGCGATCGCCGCCGGAGAGCTGGATCGGCGTGTGCCGCAACGCGATCCGCGCACCGAGGTGGGCAGATTGTCGGTAGCCCTCAATGGCATGCTTGCCCAGATCCAGCAGGCGATGGCCTCGTCGGAGTCCTCGGCCGAGAACGCCCGGATGTCGGAGGAGCGGATGCGCCGGTTCATCACCGACGCCAGCCACGAACTGCGCACGCCGCTGACCACCATTCGGGGCTTCGCCGAGCTCTACCGCCAGGGCGCCGCCCGCGATGTCGAGATGCTGATGTCACGGATCGAGAGCGAGTCGCGGCGGATGGGTCTGTTGGTCGACGACCTGCTGCTGCTGGCGCGCCTGGACGCCCAACGCCCGCTCGAGCGCCGCCGGGTCGACCTGCTGGCACTGGCCAGCGACGCGGTACACGACGCGCAGTCGATCGCGCCGCAGCGCCGCATCACGATGGAGGTGGTCGACGGCCCCGGCACGCCGGAGGTACTGGGCGACGAGGCCAGGCTGCGTCAGGTGCTGGGAAACCTGATGGCCAACGCCGTGCAGCACACGCCCGACACCTCACCGATCACCGTGCGGGTCGGCACCGCCGGTGACGACGCCGTTCTGGAGGTGGCCGACCAGGGACCCGGTATGACGCCGGAGGACGCCCAAAGGGTCTTCGAGCGCTTCTACCGGACCGACTCCTCGCGCGCCCGGGCCAGCGGCGGCACCGGACTCGGACTGTCGATCGTCGATTCGCTGGTGTACGCGCACGGCGGGCGGGTCACGGTGACCACCGCACCGGGGCAGGGTTGCTGCTTTCGGGTGAGCCTGCCGCGGATCGCCGACGTGCCGGCGCCGATCGGTTGACCCGCTCAGAGCTTCGCCAGAGCCGCCTTGATCTTGGCCTGGGCCTCGTCGAGCGACTTGGCGGACGGGTTGCGGTCGACGTGTGCGAAGCCGAAGTCGGTCAGGTTGAAGGCCGGGAACACGTGGACATGCAGATGCGGCACTTCCAGACCGGCGATGATCACGCCGGCCCGGTCGGCGCCGAACGCCGCGCAGACCGCCTTGCCGATGCGTTGGGCAACGGCCATCACGTGATTGAACAATGCAGGCTCGACGTCCTGCCACTTGTCGACCTCGGCGCGCGGCACCACCAGGGTGTGCCCCTGGGTCATCGGTTCGATGGTCAGGAAGGCGACGACGTCGTCGTCCTCGTAGACGAATCGCCCGGGAAGTTCGCCGTTGATGATCATGCTGAAGACGGAGGCCATCCGGCCAGCATAGGAGATCAGTTCAGGCCAGCATCGCGGCGATCTCGGCGACGGTCCACGGTGACGAGTCGTGATGGTCGCGGTAGCCGAGCAGAGTCGGCGAGGGCCGGTCGAACCGTCCGACGAAATTGCCTGCGGCGATGAAGATCTGGCCGGTGACCTTGGCTGCGAGGTCGCTGACTAGGTAGGCGTACATCGGTGCGACGTACTCCGGTGGCGCGGGGTCCAGGGCGCCCTGAGCGCTGATCTCGTCGAGCATGCCGCGCCGCTGCAGGCTGTGGATCTGCTCCTCGTATTCCGGGCCGGTCGAAAGCCGGGTTCTGGCACCGGGGCACACGACGTTCGCCCGCACCCCGTGCTCGGCGAGTTCGGCGGCGATGGCCAGCGTCAGCCCGTTGACGGCCCCCTTGCCGGCCGGATAACCGGTGCCGCCGTAGTCGCCGAGGAAGGCGAACGAACTGGTGTTCACGATGGCGCCGCGGCCGCGTGCCACCATCTTCGGTGCCGCGGCGCGACAGGTGGCGAAGACGGTGCCGAGGTGAACGTCGATGAGGTCCCGGAACTGCTCGGCGCTGACGGTGAGGATCGAGGATCCGGGTGGCTCCGCCGTCCCCGCACAGTTCACCAGGGCGTCGATCGCGCCGAAGTGGCTCTCGCACAGGGCGATCAGCTGGTCGGCCACCGCCTCGTCCGCGGCGGATCCGGCGTGGGGAACAGCCCGTCCGCCCGCGCCGGTGATGGCATCGACGGTGGCGTCGACGGCGTCGGCATCCCGGCCGTTGACCACCACACCGGCACCGCATTGGGCGAGTTTGGTGCAGACGGCCGCACCGATCCCACGCGATCCGCCGGCGACGACTATGCCGAAGCCGTCGAGTGGCCGATCACTCACCGTCGGCGGGCGCCTGCCCGAACTGCATGCCTTCCATGTTCCAGTAGCCGCGCATGTTGGTGATCAGACCGTCGTCGTCGACCCGGTAGGTGAAGACGCCGCGCACGGTGCTGGTCAGGCCGCCCTCGAATTGGCTGCGCAGCACCAGGATGTGGGCCACTTCCTGCGGGGAACTGGAGTGGAAGGTCTCCTCGCAGGTCACCCGCAGGTTGTTGACCGCGATGTTGCCGTCGTAGAACGCCGCCACCGCTTCCTTGCCGCGCACGCCCCGACCGTCGGGATTGGTGATGGCCTGACCGATGGGATCCTCGATGACCACATCGGGAGCCATCAGTGCCAGCCAGCCCTCCCGGTCGTGGGACTGCACGCAACGCCACGAAGCTTGCGACGCCGCCAGGGCCGGGGAGATCTCAGTTGTCTTCTCGGACATGGCTACCGGATCAGCGGTCTTCGTCGGTGTAGCGGATGACGCCGCGAATGTTGCGGCCTTCGAGCATGTCCTGGTAGCCCTCGTTGATCTGCTCGAGGCGGTACTGCCGGGTGATCATGTCATCGAGATTGAGCTTGCCGACCTTGTACATCGACAGCAGATGCGGGATGTCGTAGTACGGGTTGCCGCCACCGAAGATGGTGCCCTGCAGGTTCTTCTGCATCAGGGTCAGCATCGCCAGGTTGAGCGTCACGTTGGTGTCGAGCATGCTGCCGATCGCGGTCATCACACAGGTTCCGCTCTTGGCGGTGATGTTCATGTAGTTGTCGACGTCGGCCCCGTGCACCTCACCGACGGTGACGATCACCTTCTTGGCCATGAAGCCGCCGGTCACCTCGGCGATGCCCGCCATCGCGGCATTGATGTCCTCGTAGACGTGAGTAGCGCCGAACTTGAGCGCCTGGTCGCGCTTCCACTCCACCGGGTCGATGACGAAGATGTAGCGGGCGCCGGAGTTGACGGCGCCCTGCAGTGCGGACATGCCGACGCCACCCACGCCGACGACCGCGACGTCCTCACCCGGCTTGATCTGAGCGGTGTGGGTGGCCGAGCCGTAGCCGGTCGTCACGCCGCAGCCGACCAGGCAGGCGACCTCGAACGGAATGTCCTTGGGAATCGGCACCACCGAGGATTCGTGCACGACCATGTAGGGCGAGAAGGTGCCGAGCAGGGTCATCGGGAACACCGGATGGCCGTCGGCGGTGTGGATGCGGTGGGTGCCGTCGGAGATGGCGGTGCCGGCCAGCAGCCCGGCGCCCAGGTCGCAGAGGTTACGCAGGCCGGCCTGACAAGACGGACACTTGCCGCAGGACGGGATGAACGACATGACCACGTGGTCGCCGACGGCGACGCCCTCGACACCCTCACCGACCTCGACGACGACGCCGGCGCCTTCGTGGCCCCCGAGCACCGGGAAGCCGAACATCGGGATGCCGCCGGTCACCAAGTGATGGTCGGAGTGGCACATGCCCGACGCTTCCATCTGGACCTTGACCTCGCCCTTCTGCGGGTCGCCCATCTCGATTTCCTCGATCTTCCAGGGCTGGTTGAACTCCCGGATGAGTGCGCCTTTTGTCTTCACTGCGAGCCTCCACTCGAAAAAGCCATCCCCGGGGATGTGCGGGGAGCCGGACCGGCCGGATGGTCAATCAAGGACAAGTTAGAACGTGTTCCTGTTCTAGGAGGACATTATGACCTGCGTCACCCCCGTGACAACCGGCGGGTACGGGTTTCTTGACAGGCGTCGAATGGTCACCAGATCGGGACGGGAGCCTGGCCGATCGGGTAGTAGCCGGGCAGCTTCTCGCCGGCCAAACTGCGCTCGATTCGCTCGGACATCCCCTTGGACAACTTTCCCTCTTTCATCAGCTTCAGGTACAGCTTCTGCACGTGGCCGAAGTCGAAGAAGTCGCGCTGCCATTCGAT
>JAGQTW010000119.1 GCA_020438785.1 Mycobacterium sp.
TGGTGGCCATCTTCATCTTCTGGGGGTTCGACGCCTCCCTGGCCATGTCGGAGGAGACCACGGGAACCCCGGCCCAGGCCGGCCGCAGTGGCGTGACGGCGATCCTGATCACCGTGGTCACCTACGTGGTGTTCAGCGTGGCCGCCCTGGCGTTCGCCGGCGTCGACGCGACCAGCCCGACCAGCCTGACCAACCCCGACAACATCGACGACGTCTTCACCACGCTGGCCGGCGAGACCATCGGCACCCGCGGGGCGCTGATCGCCGCGCTGGTGGTGGGGATTTCGGCGTTCTCCGCGACGATGTCGACGGTGATGCCGACCGCCCGCGGGCTGCTGTCGATGGCCACCTACAAGGCGCTGCCGGACCGGTTCGGCCACGTCAACGAGGCGAGCTCGACACCGAAGTTCGCGACCTGGGTGATCGGTCTGACCAGCCTGGCGATCTACTGCGTGCTGGACGTGATCAGCGACAGCGTGGTGGAGGACTCGGTCTACAGCGTGGGGATCGCGATCATGACCTACTACTCGGTGGTGGCGATCTCCTCGGTGGTCTACTTTCGGCGCACCGCGTTTCGGTCGTGGCGCACGGCGATGGGTCAGGTGATCCTGCCCGCGATCGGCGCGCTGATCCTGATCCCGGTGGGCATCCTGGAGGCCTACCAGATGGCCGATCCCGAAACCGGTTCCGGCGCATCGCTTCTCGGCGTCGGCACCGCATTCGTCGTCGGGGTGTTCGGCCTCGCCCTCGGCGTCGTCCTGATGATCGTGTGGAACCTCAAGGCCCCGGCCTTCTTCCGCGGCCAGACCCTGCCCAGGGAGCGGACCTAACCTGCGCCGGACTGCGGATCGGCGCGCAGCTGCTCCGGCTGCAGCGACCACACCGTGGCGTCCGACGTCGCGTCGGCGTGCGCGCAGTAGGCGGGTGCGCCCGCCTCGCTGACCGCGGCCGCGCCCAGCACCGCGCAGTTGGCCCCGATCACCACGATCGGCAGGTCCATCCGGCCGGCGACGGCCGGTGGCGGTGGCGTGGCCGACGGCGGTGATCCGGTGGTGGCGGTGTTGTGCACGTCGCGGTGGCCGAACAGCAGGCTCAGTCCCGCGGCGGCGCCGGCCAGGATCACCAGCGCGCCCAGGATCGCCGGCACCAGCAACCGGCGGCGGGAGGTCGTCCCTGCCTCCGGTTTGGCATGGCGCCCAACGGGTTTGGCCGCGCGGCCCGCCCGACCCGCCGGTGGCTCGCCGGTCACCAGACCGCGGCGCAGGTCACCTGCGAAATCCGCGCACCGCTCGTAGCGGTCACCGGCATCCTTGGCCAGCGCCTTGGCGAACACCGGGCCGAGGCCGACCAGTTCGGGGCGCTTGGCGCCGATCGCGGGTGGCTCGGAGGACAGGTGCTGGCTGATCACGATCGCCGGGTTGGTGTGCTGGAACGGCGGCATCCCGGTGAGCAGGTGGTAGGCCGTGGCGGCCAGGGCGTACTGGTCGGCGTGCCCGTCGATGCTCTCGCCCTTGAGTTGTTCGGGCGCGGCGTAGGCGACCGTGCCGACCGTCATGTTGGTTCCGGTCAGCGCGCTGGCCTGCCCGATCCAGCGCGCGATGCCGAAGTCGGCGAGCATGACCCGCGGGTCACCGGACTCGGGCCGGCCGAGCAGGATGTTGGCGGGTTTGATGTCCCGATGCAGCAGGCCCTTGCCGTGCGCGTAATCCAACGCCTCGGCGATCGCGGTGATGATGCGCACCACGTCGTCGGGCGGCATGCCGTACGGGTAGCGCTCGGCGAGCAGCCGGGAGGCGTCGGTGCCCTCGACGTACTCCATTGCGATCCAGAGCTTGTCGTCGAACTCGCCGCGGTCGTAGATCGTGACGATGTGCGGATGGGTCAGCGTGGAGACCATGTCAGCCTCCAGGTTGAACCGCTGCCGGTACTCCTCGTCCTTGCTGACCGCCGCGCCGAGGACCTTCAGTGCGTCGTAGCGGGGCAGCCGGGGGTGCTGGACCAGATAGACCTCGCCCATCCCGCCGGCCCCGAGGGTCCGCAGGATGGTGTAACCAGCAACGACCTGGCCGTCCGCTAACGGCATTGGGGCATCCTACTGAGTCGGCCGGTCGTAGAGCACCCTGCTGCCCAGCGCGATGTCCTGGACCGACCGGCGCTGACGGTCGACCGCCACCCACAGCAACCCGATCGGGAACAGCACGCAGGCCGCCGCCCGCAGGGTGGCCACCGGCAGCCGGAGTTGCTCGGCGCGCCTGCCGACGACGCGCACCCCGAGCAGGACCGCCCCCACCGTGCGGCCGGACAGCGTCCAGCACAGGGTCAGGTAGAGCACGGACACCGCGAACGTCACCGCGGTGGAGAAGATCAGGTTCGGCGCGGGGAACCGGAACGACGTCGGGTTGACGATCAGTGTCGTCAGCACCAGCCCCAGGTAGAGCAGGCCCATCGTCACGACCACCACCAGCATGTCGACCAGCGCGGCCAGGCCTCGCGAGACGATGCCGGCGTTGGTCACTCGGGACCCTGCGGGCTGCGGCCCAGCACCCGGTCGACGAAACCGGAGACGACGTCATCGGCGCGGGCGGTCTGGGTGCGCACGTCGGTGATCACCTCGGCGGTGACGGTGCCGGTCGACTCCCGGATGATCGCCGGGAGGTCCACCCCGTCGATGATCTGGTCGGCCAGGCCGATCAGGTCGATGCGCGCGATGATCGCGTCGATGTCGACGTCGGCGACGATCGCGTCGATGTCCACCCGTTCCCGCACCAGCGCCGTCAGGTCGATCCGGTCGAGGACCAGCTCGGTGATCCTGGTGACCGCGGCGACGGTGGCCCTGGTCGCCTCCACCCGGGTGGCCCGCAGCGGGCCACCGATCAGCGGAAGTCGTTCCCAGAGCACCACGGCATCTTAGTCGCGGAGCGACGGGGCATCGAAAGTCGCGGAGCGACGGGGCATCGAAAGTCGCGGAGCGACGGGGCATCGAAAGTCGCGGAGCGGGCTACTCCGCCGGTGCGGAGCCCGGGGCCTTCATCGCCGCCAGCGCGGCGGTGCTGAGCCGGGCCAGTTCGTCGGCCTCGTCGGATGTCAGCGCCGCCCCGATGATCTCGCCCATCCGGCGGTTCGTCTGGTCCTCGACCTCGTTGTAGCGCTCCCGCTTGGCCTCGGCACCCTCGGGATACGGCGGCTGCCAGCCCATGAACGCGGCGTACTCGGGGCCCTTGTGGAGCAGATGCGCCTCGACGGGGGTGACCCCGGACAGCGTGAGCGCGCAGAAGTGCACGGCCGCACGCAGTTCGCGCAGCACGAACATCACCTGGAACGCCCGGGCGGGGGCGTCGTCGGCCAGCGGCATGGCCCGCCAGCCGGCGTACAGCGGCAGACCGGGCTCGGGCGCCGCGGCGATCACCTTCTCCCCCAGCTCGGCCAGCCGGTCCAGCCCGGCGACACCGGCCAGATGCCTGCGGCCGAAGTCGGCGCACTGATCCCAGTAGACCTTGGCGGAGCCGGCGGCGTCGCGGACCGCCAGGCCGTTGCGCCAGCACAGCTGCACGACGTTGGGCTCGAACACCGCGAAGACGGCGTTCACGGTCTCCGCGGTGGTGTCGCCGAGCACGCCACCGCGGCCGACGAAGTAGCCGGCGAACGGGTCCGGGTAGCCGGCGTCGAGGGTCTCCTGCGACGTTTCCGGGTGCAGCATGAAGATGCTGATGGCTTCGCCCGCGGCCGCCCCGAGTTCACGGACCGCGCCGGTGTCGACCTTGCTCATGGTTGATCTCCTTCTGTCATGTCTCGAGCGTGGGGCCTATGCACAGGACTCGGCCGGAATTCGTGCAAGGCCCACACTCGGGATCACTTAACCGGAACCGGCGGGTGCCACGGTCACCGGGATGCCGTTGAGGGCCCCGTTGCCGGACGGCTCGTCGAGAAACGTTGGGGGGGAAAGGATGTTGGTGTTGACCCCGGGTGAGCCGTTGGCCACCGACAGCCGGGTGCCGGGCAGGCCGTGTCCCCAGCCATGCGGCATGGACACCACACCGGTCTTGATGGCGTCGGTCAGTTCGACGGGAACCTCGATGCGGCCCGCCGAGGACCGCACCGCCACCGTGTCGCCGGTCGCCACCCCGCGGCGGGCGGCGTCGTCGGGATGCATGAGCAGCGTGCACCGGTCCCGGCCCTTCATCAGCGCCGGCACGTTGTGGAACCACGAGTTGTTCGACCGCAGGTGCCGCCTGCTGACCAGCACCAGCTCATCGGGTTCGCGGTCCAGGCGGCGGGCCAGCCGGGGCAGGTCGTCGAGCAGGTACTGCGGCGCCAGCCGGATCTTGTGGTCGGTGGTGCCGAGGATGTCCGGGACCTGCGGCACCATCGGGCCGAAGTTGATGCCATCCGGCTGCGCCTTTAGTTTGGCCAGCGTGAGCCCGTCGGGGTTCTCGCCGTAGCGGTCGCCGAACGGCCCGGTGCGCAGGGTCAGGTCGAGGATCCGCTCCGGCCCGCCGCTTTGGTAATGGCCGCGGATCGTCGCGCCGTCGAGGCCCTGGGTGAAGCACAGGTAGTCGAAGAACCCGTCGTCGATCGCGGCGACGTCGACGTCCTGCGCCGGGGTGCCCGCGCACAGCCCGGTGAGCCGGATCAGGATCTCCCACTCCTGCGGGCGATCGGGATCGGGCGCGAAGACCGGCGCCGAATAGTTGGCGATGCTGTTGATCGCGAACATCAGGATCAGGTCGTCGTGGTGCGGCTGCTCCAGCGGGGACAGCCCGGGGAGGATGACGTCGGCGTGCCGGGTGGTCTCGTTGA
>JAGQTW010000120.1 GCA_020438785.1 Mycobacterium sp.
GCGCCTGCTGCTTGGTGCCGACGAACATCACCGAGCCGCCGTGGGCGACGGTCTCCTTGACGAACTCGTAGGCCTTGTCGATGTAGGTCAGCGTCTGCTGCAAGTCGATGATGTAGATGCCGTTGCGGTCGGTGAAGATGAACCGCTTCATCTTGGGGTTCCAGCGACGGGTCTGATGCCCGAAGTGGGTGCCGCTGTCAAGCAGCTGCTTCATGGTTACAACAGCCATGACTTCGTGATTCCTTTATGTCGGTTGTCGTCCGGCATCGGGTGAGCCGGACCCTGGCGCCCGCTTCGATGCCGGACCCGTACGAGGTGAACCTCGGAGCGGGACCGCCCGGCATACAGGTGACGAACCGATGGGTTCGAGCCGCAGACGCGCGAAGTCAGCCCGTTTGCACGAGCTGCGGGTCAAAGTTTACACCGCCGCAAGGGGTGCTTTGTCCACAGGCGCACCGCCCTCCCCAGCCGGGCATCCGCGGGCTGGCGTACCCGCTTCCGGGCCGTTGAACTGGGCCGATGCGGATCGGCGTGGTGCTGCTCACCGCGGCCGTGCTGGGTGCGCCCGCGGCGGTGGCCGATGGCGCCCGGCTTGATTGGCCGCTGCGGCCCCCGCCCGTGGTCGTCCGGGCTTTCGATGCGCCCGCACCGAACTGGCAGCGCGGGCACCGCGGGGTGGACCTGGCCGGTGCGCCCGGCCAGCCGGTCCACGCCGCGGGTGCCGGCACGGTGGTCTTCGCCGGTGTGCTGGCGGGCCGCCCGGTGGTGTCGGTGCAACACCCGGGCGGGCTGCGGACCAGCTACGAGCCGGTCGAGGCCGCAGTTCGAGCCGGTCAGCGGGTCGACGGGGCGACGGTGCTGGGCCGGCTGCAGCCCGGTCACCCGGGCTGCCCGGCGGCGGCCTGCCTGCACTGGGGTGCGATGTGGGGACCGGCCGCCCGGGCCGACTACGTCGACCCGCTCGGCCTGCTGGCGAGCACCCCGATCCGGCTCAAGCCCCTGGCGGGGTGAACTCAGGCCCGCGGGTGGGCCTGGTCGTGCACGGCGCGCAGGCGTGCGACCGTCACGTGCGTGTAGAGCTGGGTGGTGGCCAGCGTTGAGTGACCGAGCAGTTCCTGCACGATGCGCAGGTCAGCGCCGCCTTCCAGCAGATGGGTGGCCGCGCTGTGCCGCAGGCCGTGCGGGCCCATGTCGGGCGCACCGTCGACGGCCGCGACGGTCTGATGTACCACGGTGCGAGCCTGCCGGGGGTCCAGCCGGCGTCCGCGGGTGCCGAGCAGCAGGGCGGGACCGGACTCCGATGTCGCCAGGGCGGGCCGGCCGTCGGTGAGCCAGGCCGTCAGCGCGGCCGCGGCCGGCGCCCCGAACGGCACGGTCCGCTGCTTGTTGCCCTTACCGAGCACGCGCAGCAGGCGGTGGCCGGTGTCGACGTCGTCGATGTCCAGGCCGCACAGTTCGCCGACCCGGATCCCGGTGGCGTACAGCAGTTCGACGATGAGCCGGTCGCGCAGGGCCTGCGGGTCACCCTGCTCCGCGCCGAGGTCGGCGGCGGCCATCGCGGCCAGCGCCTGATCCTGGCGCAGCACGGCGGGCAGGGTTCGGCGGGCCTTCGGCAGTTGCAGCCGGGTGGCGGGGTCGGCGTCCAGCAGCCCGCGGCGGGTGGCCCAGGCGGTGAACGTCTTGACCGCCGAGGTACGCCGCGCGAGGGTCGTGCGCGCCGCACCGGACGCGGCCTGCGCGGCCAGCCACGAGCGCAGGATCGGCAGGTTCAGCCCGCCCAGACCGGCGCCGGGGGCCCGCTCGTCGAGAAATGTGAACAGCGACCGCAGGTCGGTCAGGTAGGCGCGACGGGTGTGTTCGGACCGGCCGCGCTCCAGCGCGAGATGCTCGGCGTACTCACCGAGGATCTCCGCGTAGGGATCGGGCCGGTCCACTCCCCTACGGTGGCAGACGCCGCGGCCGCTGAGCGCCTTCGCCCGATGCGTGTCGCAATGTGCCGTTCCCGTCGCCGCGATCCTGTTCAATAATCGGGATGACGACCCGGGGGCAGTCGGTTGCGATCGCGGGGGCCGCGATTGCCCTCGTGGTGTCCGCAGCGCTGGCGCTGATCGCCGTGCACCGTCTCTCGGATCCCTCGGGTGCCCAGGTGATCGAAGGCCCGTACGCACGCCTGCTGGCCGAGTCGGTGAATCTGGGGCCGGCGCGATCCGAGCCCGTGCACCTGACCGTCTCGTTGCAGCGCAATGTCGAACCGGTGCTGCTGACCTCTTGGGCCCGCGACCGGGGACTGTCGGTGCGGTGGCGCGAGGGCGACGACTGGGCCACGGTCGACGGCTCCGCTTCCGCCGTCGCCGCCGCGTTCGGAGTCTCGGTGCGCGACTACCGCATCCGGGCCGGGGTCGATGCGGGGCGGGTGTTCTACGCCTCCCCCCAGCAGCCGGGCGTCCCGCCGGCGGCGCGCACCGAGGTCTCCGGTGTCGGCCGGATCCTCAGCTACACCCCCGCCCAGACCCACCGGCCACCCCTGCCGCGCGACGTCCCCGGCGGTGGGTTGACGCCGGCCCAGTTGTTGCGCGCGTACAACGCGACGCCGTTGGTGCGGGAGGGCTTCACCGGTCGGGGCGAGACGGTGCTGGTGTTCGGCTTCGACGGCTTCCGCCAGCAGGACATGGACATCTATGCCGACACGTTTGGCCTGCCCCGGTTCACGCCCGAAGTGATCGGCGGGATGCCGGAGAGGGTTCGGGGGGAATCCAGCATGGATCTGCAGGTGATCCACGGGATCGTGCCGGACGCGAAGCTGGTCCTGGTCAACGCCCGTTCCACGACGAACAACGACGGCGGTGGGGCCTTCGAGAAGCTGGGCCGGCTGATGGAGGCGATGACCGACCGCTTCCCGGGAGCGGTGTGGAGCTTCTCCATCGGCTGGGGATGCGACCGGCTCTTCACCGCCGCCGACTTCGCCCCGGTGCGCGCCGCCCTGGCCGGCGCATTGCGCACCGGCACCACCGCGTTCAACGCGACCGGAGACCTCGCCGGCCTGGAATGCAAAGGCGGGCAGCGGTGGTCGGCCCCGCCCTCGCCGGACGACGTCGGCGTCGACGCGGTCGCCTCGCTGCCGGAGATGGTCGCGGTCGGCGGAACCAAGCTGTCCACCGACGCCGAGGGCGACTGGCTGGACGAGCAGGCCTGGTACAACGTCCCACTCACCCAGGGCACGGCCGGGGGCGCGTCGACCCTGTTCGGTCGCCCGGCGTGGCAGACGGTCGGGCTGGGTTCCGAGCTGCCCGACCGGCGGCTCGTGCCCGACATCTCCGCGGTGTCCGACCCGTTCACCGGCGTCCGGATCGTCTTCCAACAGCAGCAGGCCGTCGGCGGCGGCACCTCCCAGGCGGCGCCGAT
>JAGQTW010000009.1 GCA_020438785.1 Mycobacterium sp.
ACTGCCCGCCGGACCGCTTCCCCGGCGAGATCACCGAACCCGTCGTGCCACCGGCGAAGGCCTCGGCGTACCGGTGCGGGGAAGCCTGGTCGACGCTGATCCACCACGCACCCAGCGATCGCAGACTGTTGATCCAGGGCAGCGCCGGTTTCCTGCCGGGTGCGCTGGACGGCCAGCGGGCCGAAGTCGCCTACCTCGGCATCGGGCAGCTGGGCCTGCAGCCCGAGGACTACGTCACCGAGTATTGGGAGCAGACGGTGCGAATGGTGCGGGCGCGCCGAGCGGTCCTTATCCACTGGGACGACTTCTTCCGGCCACTCTCCGAGCCGGTTCGGGCGCTGCCCTACGCGGCTGACGACCTCGACGTATCGATGCGGATCCTGTCCCGGCTCGCCGAACGAGACGGAGTCGCGCTGAGTCTGCCGACGCTGTGGCAGCACGCCGACCCCTGGGCCTGAACGGTGACCGACCTGCTGATCTCGCTGGTGCTGCTGGCGGGGGTGCTGATCTTCGCGATCGCGCGCCCGGCCGGGTGTTCGGAGGCGGTGCTGGCCGTGCCGGCCGCGGCGGCGGTGGTCGCGATCGGCGCGGTGTCTACCGACGACGCAGTGGCGGAGATGGGCCGCATGCTGCCCGTCGTCGCCTTCCTGGCCGCGATCCTGGTGCTGGCCGGCCTGTGTGACGACGAGGGTCTGTTCGACGCGGCCGGAGCGTGGATGGCGCGCACCAGTTCGGGCCGGCCGCACCGGCTGCTCGGTCAGGTGTTCGTGATCGCGGCCGCGACGACGGCGATCCTCAGCCTTGATGCGACTGTCGTACTGCTGACGCCGGTGGTGCTGGCGACCGTGCGCGGGCTGCGGGTGCCCACCCGCCCGCACCTCTACGCGACCGCACACCTGTCGAACACCGCCTCGCTGTTGTTGCCGGTGTCGAACCTGACCAACCTGCTGGCGTTCGGGGCAGCGGGCCTGTCGTTCACCCGGTTCAGCGCGCTGATGGCCGCGCCGTGGCTGTTAGCGGTGGCCGCCGAGTACGCGGTGCTCCGGCTGGTGTTTCGCCGCGACCTGGCCGAGACGCCGGGCGGCACGAGCCCACCCGGCGGTGAGCGGCCGGTGTTCGTGCTCGTGGTGTTGGGGCTGACCTTGGCGGGTTTCGCGGTGACGTCGTTCGCGGGCTGGTCCCCGGCTTGGGCGGCGCTGACCGGCGCGGTGGTGCTGGGTGTGCGCTCACTTGCACAGCGGCGCAGCACGATCGGCGGCATCACCCGCTCGGTGAACCTTCCGTTCTGCCTGTTCGTCCTCGCGCTCGCGGTGGTGGTCAAGGCAGTCATGGTCAACGGCCTCGACAGCGCCGCCCGGGACCTCCTGCCCGCCGGTAGCGGGCTGGCCGCCCTACTCGGCATCGCCGCGCTGGCCGCGGTGCTGTCGAACGCCGTCAACAACCTGCCCGCGGTTCTGGTGCTGCTGCCCCTGGTGAGCGGGCCACCCGCGGTGCTGGCGGTGCTGATCGGGGTGAACATCGGGCCAAACCTGACCTACGTCGGTTCGTTGGCGAACCTGTTGTGGCGCCGGGTATTACACCACCACGGGGAGGCCACCAGCGCGGGCGAGTTCAGCCGGCTGGGGCTGCTGACCGTTCCGGTATGCCTGGTGGTGGCCGTCGTGGCGCTGTGGGCCGGGGTGCGGCTGATGGGCGCCTAGCGCCGCGCGGCGGACCGCCGCTCTAGCGGCGACGCTGGCGCGCGATCTCGGCGAGCACCACACCCGCGGCGACGGATGCGTTCAGCGATTCGGTCGGCCCGGCCATCGGGATGGACACCACGGTGTCGCAGTTCTGGCGCACCAGACGGGACAGGCCCTTGCCCTCGGAGCCGACGACGAGCACCAGTGGTCCGGAGGCGTCGAAGTCGTCGACGGCGGTGTCCCCGCCGGCATCGAGACCGACGACCTGCACACCGGCATCGGCCCACTCCTTGAGCGTGCGGGTGAGGTTGGTGGCGCGCGCGATCGGCACCCGGGCGGCCGCACCGGCGCTGGTCCGCCAGGCCACCGCGGTCACCGACGCCGAACGGCGTTGCGGGATGAGCACACCGTGCCCGGCGAAGGCGGCGACGGAGCGCACGATCGCACCGAGGTTGCGCGGATCGGAGATGTTGTCCAGCGCCACCAGCAGCGCGGGCTGGTGGTCATTGGTCGCCGCGGCGAACAGATCGTCCGGGTGGGCGTAGGCGTAGGGCGGAACCTGCAGGGCCAGGCCCTGGTGCAGGCCGTTGGAACTCATCCGGTCCAGGTCGGTGCGTGGGACCTCGAGGATCGGGATGCCGCGGTCGGCGGCCAGGGTCACCGATTCCGTCATCCGCTCGTCGGCCTCGGCGCCGAGGGCCACGTAGAGCGCGGATGCGGGTGCCTCGGCACGCAGGCATTCCAGCACCGGGTTGCGCCCGAGGACGATCTCGGTCTCGTCGGTCGGCTTCGCGGGCTTGCGGGTCGCCTTGGCGGCCCGCTTGGCGGCCGGATGGCCCGGCCGCATGTGCGCGGGCGGCGTGGCGCCCCGGCCTTCCAAGCCCCGACGGCGCACGCCGCCGGACCCGACGGTGGGGCCCTTCTTGGTGCCGGCCTTGCGGACAGCGCCGCGACGCCGCGAGTTTCCGGCCATTACCTCTTGTCCCCATCCAGCAGGGCCCACTGCGGACCGTCGGCGGTGTCGGTGACCTCGATGCCGGCCTCCTTGAGGCGATCCCGGATGTTGTCCGCCTCGGCCCAGTCGCGCTGCTGGCGCGCATCGTCGCGGCGCTGCAGTTCGGCCCGGACCAGCACATCGACGGCCGCGAGGGCTGCCGAGGTCTCGTCGCGGTTCTCCCAGCGTTCGTCGAGTGGGTCGCAGCCCAGGATGTCCATCATCGCCCGGATCTGGCCGGCCTTGGCCAGCGCCGTCTCATGGTCGCCGGTTTCCAGTGCGCGGTTGCCGTCGGCGCGGGCGGCGTGCACCTCGGCCAGCGCCGCGGGGACCGCCAGGTCGTCGTCGAGGGCGGCGGCGAAGCGTTCGGTCCAGGTGGTGCGGGCCACCGCACCGACGCGGGTCCGTACGCGGTGCAGGAACTCCTCGATGCCGGTGTAGGCCTTCACGGCGTCCTGCAGTGCGTTCTCGGAGAATTCGAGCATCGAGCGGTAATGCGCACTGCCCAGGTAGTAGCGCAACTCGGCGGGCCGAACCCGTTGCAGCACTGCGGGAATGGCGAGCACATTGCCCAGCGACTTGCTCATCTTCTCACCGCCCATGGTGACCCAGCCGTTGTGCAACCAGAACCGGGCGAAGCCGTCGCCCGCGGCGCGCGCCTGGGCGATCTCGTTCTCGTGATGCGGGAAGACCAAATCCATTCCACCGCAATGGATGTCGAACTCGACACCGAGGTACTCGTGGGCCATCGCCACGCATTCCGAGTGCCAGCCCGGGCGTCCACGCCCCCACGGCGTCGGCCAGGACGGCTCGCCGGGCTTGGCGCCCTTCCACAAGGTGAAGTCACGCTGGTCGCGCTTGCCGGCGCCGACACCCTCACCCTGGTGCACGTCCTCGATGCGATGCCCCGAAAGCTTGCCGTAGTCCTGGAAGGTCAACACGTTGAAGTACACGTCACCGGCGCCCGGATAGGCGTGGCCGGTGTCGATCAACCGCTGAATCAACTCGACGATCTGAGTGATGTGCCCGGTCGCGCGGGGCTCAGCCGACGGCGGCAGGACACCGAGCGCGTCGTAGGCGGCGGAGAAGGCGCGCTCGTGGGTGGCCGCCCACTCCCACCACGGCCGGCCCGCGTCGGCGGCCTTGTTCAGGATCTTGTCGTCGATATCGGTCACATTGCGGATGAAGGCGACGTCGTAGCCCTTGGCCAGCAGCCAGCGCCGCAGCACGTCGAAGGCCACACCGCTTCGGACGTGCCCGATGTGCGGCAGGCCCTGGACGGTGGCGCCGCAGAGATAGATCGATGCATGCCCCGGCCGGATCGGGACGAACTCGCGCACGGCGCCGGTGTAGGTGTCGTGGAGTCGCAGGCCACCACCGGAGGTCGCCACCGCCGCAGCGGTGTCACCCCCGGATGTCGCGGCTCCGTCGGTCACGACGCGCCAGCTTACCGGCCTATTCGGCGTTATCCGGCACCGGAGCCGACGCGGCGAAAACCAGGGCCGTCGCGATCGCCGCGATTCCCTCACCGCGGCCCGTCAGACCCAGACCATCGGTGGTCGTCGCCGACACCGATACCGGCGCCCCCAGCAACTCACCCAGCACCCGCTGGGCCTCCTCCCGCCGGGGGCCCACCTTGGGCCGGTTGCCGATCACCTGAACCGCGGCGTTCCCGGTGGTATAGCCGGCCCGCGTGAGCAGATCGCGGACGTGGCCGAGCATCTGGGCGCCCGTGGCACCGCGCCACTGCGGCTGATCCACCCCGAACACCAGCCCCAGATCGCCCAGCCCGGCGGCCGACAGCAGCGCATCGCAGAGCGCATGGACGGCCACGTCGCCGTCGGAGTGCCCCGAGCAGCCGTCGACGCCGTCGAACAACAACCCGAGGAGCCAGCACGGCCGTCCGGCCTCGATGGGGTGCACGTCGGTCCCGAGCCCGACCCGGGGCAGCGGCGCGATCATGCGCTGAGCACCGCCCGCGCCAGCGCCAGGTCCAGCGGCGTCGTGATCTTGAAGGCCAGCGGGTCCCCCGCGACGGTGTGCACCGGGGTCCCGAGGTACTCGACCAACGAGGCGTCGTCGGTGACGGCGAGACCGGGCGAGCGCTCATAGGCACGGCGCAGCAACGCCGTCTCGAAACCCTGCGGGGTCTGCACGGCCCGCAGCCCGGATCGCTCGGGGGTGCCGAGCACCACCCCGTTGGCGTCGACGGCCTTGACGGTGTCGACCACCGGCAGGACCGGGATGACCGCCCGAAGACCCTCGTGCAGGGCGGTGACCACCCGCTGAATCTGGTCGACGGGGGTCAGCGGGCGGGCGGCGTCGTGCACCAGGACGAACTCGGGGTCCCCGACGGCGGTCAATGCCCGGCGCACCGTCTCGTGACGCTCGGCACCGCCCTCGACCACCACGGCTCGCTCACCGAGCAGAAGTTTCGCCTCGTCCACGCGGTCGGCCGGCACGGCGACGACCACCCGATCGACAACTCCGGAAGCCAGCACACCGTCGACGGCGCGCTCCAGCATCGTGCAACCACCGAGTTCGACGAACGCCTTCGGAAATCCGGCGCCCAGCCGTTCACCCGAGCCGGCCGCCGTGACGACCGCGACCGTGTCGGACACCGGCTCCCTCAGGCAATCAGGACGCGGCGGCCAGCACCTCGTCGAGAATGATCTCGGCCTTGGCGTCGTCGGTGTTCTCGGCAAGCGCCAGCTCGCCGACGAGAATCTGCCGGGCCTTGGCCAGCATCCGCTTCTCCCCGGCGGAGAGGCCACGGTCGCGCTCGCGGCGCCAGAGGTCGCGCACGACCTCGGCCACCTTCATCACGTCGCCGCTGTGCAGCTTCTCCAGGTTGGCCTTGTAGCGCCGAG
>JAGQTW010000121.1 GCA_020438785.1 Mycobacterium sp.
AGTCGTGCAGGCCTACAAAACCCGCGACGCGCAGATGGCGGCGATGCTGCGGTCGATGGCCTACGGCGGCCGCGGCGGTGTGGGCGCAGGAAGCGGCTCACCATTCGGCGGCGGCTCGGGCCTGTCGATGCCACAAAGCGGTGGGGGATTCGGGGGAATCCCATTGGGCGGCGGCGGGTTTGGTGGCGGTTCCAGAGGTGGCGGATCTGGTGGGCGACGGCCGTCGCCGCGGATCGACACGGGCCGCGATATCCCTCCCGGTAGGGGTGGGCAAGCTGTCCAGGCGGCGCTGTCGAAGCTGGGCCGCCCGTATGTGTGGGGAGCCAAGGGCCCTTCGGCCTTTGACTGCTCGGGGCTCACGGGGTGGGCGTGGCGTCAAGCCGGCGTGCAGCTGGGGCCCGACACCTATACGCAAGTGAATCAGGGGGTGGCGGTGCCTCCTGGTGAGGTGCGCGCCGGTGATCTGATCTTTCCCAAGGCGTCCTATGACGGCCGCGGCCCGGGCCATGTCATGTTGGCGATCTCGTCGACACAGGTAGTGCACGCCCCTCAGACCGGTGATGTGGTGCGTATCGCGCCGATGCCGCCAGGGTTCATCGCGCGCCGCCCGGTGGCCACCTAGCCCGGAAAATCGTGCACGGAGGGGGATCGGAGCGGCTTTAGGCTCGTAGTTATCCGCCCGAGGAAAGGATGTGGCCGTGGAGTCTGGGTTGCAGCAACAAGCCAGTCAAATCTTGGATCTCGCGACGCGGGCGAAGAAAGTCTTCGGCGGTGATTCCACCCCGCAGCGGCCACCGGAGTTCGCGGCGCCGCGCGATCTCGAAGAGACGATCTCTCGTGATCACTTCTGATTTCAGTGCCGCGGCGGGCCTATCGCCGTCAATGATGTTGGTGCAGAAGAGGTTACGATGACCGACGCTCGCAAGTTCGATGAGCTGGTGTCCTGGCATGCCAAGCCGGTCGCCGGGGTCGGTATGGGCTGGGATCCGGGTTGGCGTGCCGACGGGGGAGCGTTTGCCCCCAACATCAGCCCCTCGGACCCGTACTGGAACACGGTGTTGGACAAGGCCCAAGCGGCTTATGGCGATCCTGGTATGCGGTTCAACACCTCTGACCCGAGTGCGGACCGTTATCTAGTCTTCAGCGACGGCACGCGGGTACCGACCGATGGCTCGTTGGCTTATCGCGACAACGGCAACACCTACGTGATGAACAACGATGGCTCGGTGTCGCTACTTGGTGGTGACGGCAAGGCCGGTCAGCCGTTCTTCCCGGAGTTCCGGCGCAACGAGGCTGGCCAGTATGTGCCGGTCAACGCTCAAGGCCAGCAGGTCGCGCCGCTGGCCGCCTCCTACGTGGATGATCCAGCGACAGGCAAGCGCACCTACTACAACGCCAACGGAGACGTCGTGGGATCTGAGCAGCGGCCCGCCACACCGCCTCCGGGCAGCCAGCCCGGCGTGGCGACCGATGAGCAGCAGTCGGGGCGCACCGCTGACGCGGTACGCAAGCTGCACGACGAGATGAAGGACCGCTACAGCCAACTCAGCGAGGCTGAGGGCAAGTTGACCGAGGCGATGCTGAGCGCCCGGACCACGACCGCCGAGGGCCAGCAGAAGCTCAACGACATCCAGCAGAAGATCGTCGAGGCGGTCAACAACCCGGCGATGTCTCTGGACACTCCGGCGGGCGAGCAGGCGTTCTTGAAGTTCTTGCGCAGTCAGGTCGCCGCGATCGGCGAAGTACTCCAGTCGGGGACTTTGACTGCCGAGGATCAGGCCAAGGCGGCGTCAGCGCTGGCCGCCCTCTACGACATGGACGGAGCCTCCCCGGACACCGGGGGCGAGACTCCCAGTGACCCCAATGCCCAACCGGGACCTGCGACTCCGGCGCCGGCGCCGGCGCCGGCGGTCAGTGATCCCGCGCTTGTCGATCCCGCGCTCACGGATGCGGGGCTGGGGCCGATGGAGCCGATGCCCGATCCGATGTTGTCGGATTTGGGGATGGGCGGTCCGATGGGTGCTGACCCGCTGGCGGGGCTGGCCTCCGCGTTGCCGGCCGCGATGGGGGCTTTCCCTCCGGGTGGCGGATTGGGTGGCGGCAGCCCGCTTGATGCTCTCACCGGAGCCGCTGCGCCGCTGGCCGGTCTGGCTTCCCAGCTGGGCGAGCAAGTCCGCCGTGAGGAACCCGACCCCGGCGTCGAGTCGGAGAAGGACAAGGACGACGAGCTCGACGAGGACGAGGGTAAGGACGACCACGACCACGCACCCGAGCCAGTGCCCGGGGAAACCCCGCCGTCCACGGCGCCGCAATCGGGCACTCCGCCCGAGCCGGTGCCCGCGGGCACGCCCGGGGAGGGCGCCCCACCGGCGGCACCGGGCCCGCCCCCACCGCCGCCGACGGCAATCACGCTGCCGGACGGCTCGACCGCCAATGCACGCACGCCAGAGCTGGCCCAGGCCGTCAAGGCCCACCTCGACGGCAAGCCACTCGAGGAGGCCTACCGCGAACAGCACCTCGAGCTGCCCCCGCCGGGCACTCCGGTGACCGCTCCGGTCGATCCGTCGCGCCTGTCGGCCGGCATGCTCGCGGTGTTCAACGACCATTACGCGGTCGCGCTGAGCTCGGTGAAGGCGCTCCAAGATGGCCAGGTTGTGCCGGCGTCGATGATTGCCTCCAGCCCGGGCTTCTTGGGCTGGCTCGATCCCAGCGCGGTCGGCGCACCAGAGCCCACCCCGGCTCCCGCGCCGGTGCCTGTCCCACCGAGCTCCCCGGCCACCGACCCGGCGAACCCGGCGCCGCTGGCCAGCGCACCGGTGCCCACCCCCATCGGATAGCGGCTGACGTATGACGCGGCGGCAAAAAATCGCGACAATATCTAGATCGAAGGAGCTATGAGATGACCGACCCGATTCATATCGACCCTGAGGTGATGCGCACCGTCGCCAACCAGCATGACGATGTCGCCGACCAGATCGCGCCCGCCCGCGAGGCCAGCGCCGAGATCCTGGCCGCGGTCAACACGTTCGGCCCGATCATGCACCAGTTCAAGTCGGCGGTGTCGGACTTGATGGTCAACCGCGACGCCGCGCTGCTCCACCACGAACACACCCACCGCAGCGCCGCGATCGGGTTGCGTCGCGAAGCGGCCAATTTCGTCACCCGCGACGAAATCAACGCAGAAAACCTCCGAGTTGACCAGCAATGACAACCTGCCGCTGAGCGAGCAGGCGTTCCTGGCCAGGACCCCCGACGATGCGGTCCTGGTCAGGGTTGCCGTCAAGGGGCACATCCTGGGCGTTCAGCTCGAACCCAAGGCCATGCGCGACAACATGCACGAGTTAGCTCAGCGAATCATGGCCTGTGCCGACGTGGCGTATCTTCAGGGGCAGGTGGCACTGCGCGAGCAGATGGAGAACGCCAAGCTCGATCCCGTCTGCTACGCAGATTTCCCCACCGAAAGGGACCTTTCCGCCGCCCGTGACCGACTGAGGAATCTCTAGACCGATGGTTTCTGTTGACCCGAGTGGACTGGTCTCGGCAGCGCAACGGATCACCGCCGCGCTGTCGGATCTGACGACAGCTAACCCCGAGCATCCCCCGCTGGCCGCCGATCCGGCGTCGGCGGGCGCTGCGGGCAGGCTCACCACTGCGGGCACCACCTTGGCCAGCGTCCTGGTCGAACAGGCGGCAGGGCTGGCAGCCACCGCTGAACAGCTGGCCAACGTGGCAGCAGGTTTCACCGCCAAGGACGCGGCCAACGCGATCAAAATCTCCAGCCTCAACACCGCCAGTGAGGGCGCCGCCGTGTCGGGCTGGGCGCCCCCGTCGCCACCAATCCCTCCCGACGCGCGTCCAGTGCTGGCCGCACCACCCGCCGCGCCCGCCGAGATCATCTCCAATGCGGTGCACTCCGGCGACCCCGCCAGCGGCGAAGCGTTCATTTCGGGATGGCGCCAGGTCGCCGGCTCGGCCCGCGACGCCTCAGCCGCGGTACGGCTGGTCGCCGATAGTCTCCCTGACAGCTGGGATAGCCCGGTGGCCACCGACGTGGTGCGCGGGCACCTGATCAAATACGCCAATGCGTTGGAAACCTCCGGCCAGCGCGCCGATACGGTCGCTGAGCAGGCCAATCGCCATGCTCAAGAGGTCGCTCAGGCGCGGAGCGACATTCCGAGTCCGGACGCGTTTCAAGCGATGAATCACCAGCTACAGACGCTGGCGCAGGCTAACGCGCAGACCGGCGGCATGTACGCGGTGCCGCTGGCCAACGCGGTGGAGCAGAAAGCTCAGATGGAGGCCCAAACCGCGCAAGGCTTCGGTGGCTACTACGCCAGCACAGAGGCCACCACCGCCGGTGAGGTTGATCTGGACGGCGACGGTATCCCCGACGTTCCCGCCGACGAGGCGGCTGCCGCGGCCGCTGCGGGGGAAGGAACGGGTCTGCCGGGCGAAGCGACCCCGGGAGAGCCTGGGTCACAGGATATGGCCGGTCAGCTGGCCTCGATGCTTCCCAGCATGATCCCCACGGTTCTCGGGGCGGCCGGGGGACTACTGGGCGGCGCGATGTCATCGGTGATGAAGGCGCCGGAATCGCTGATTCAGGCCGGAACGCAGGCGATGGGTGCGGCTACTCAAGGGCTATCGGGGTTGATGCAACCCGAGCTCGACGACATCGGCACCGAGGACCTGGGCCTAGACGATGCGCCCTTGGACGACATGAGCGGTTTTGGCGGCGGAGGGGGCGGGGGTGGCATGACGTCGCCAGCCTCCGGCGGGGCACCGTCGACGCCGCCGGTGATGCCCTCCACCGGCCCCAACCCCACCCCGCCAACCTTGCCCACCGGTGGATCGTTGCCTCCGCCGGTGAGCCCCACGATGGGCCCGGGCGGCGGCATGATGCCAATGGGAGGCATGCCGATGGCCGGCATGCCAGGGGGTGCAGGCCAAGGCGGCGGGGCCGACGAACGCAACGCAAAGCCCAAACAGGTTGTGGGCAAGGATCTTCCGCACACCGAATCGGTGACCGGCAAGGTGACCGCTGACAGGATCGCAGTGTCGACAACCGCACCGGACCGAAAGGACGACGACCCGCCGCCCAACGACGACGCACCTCAGCGCACTAGCGCTCCGCTGATCCGGCGTATCACGACTGTCGCACCGAAGGACGGCGCCTAATGTTGGGCGGCGTGGGCTTCGACGATCTCGGCGACGAGGAAAAGGTCAAGTTTTCCGAAGCGGAACAGGCCGCGACCCTGGAGCGTCTCGACAAGATGATCGCCCAGCTCGGGGCACTGCGTACCGAGGTCGAAGACCCCGATGGCTATGTGCGGTTCACACTGGGTGACGACGGCCGCCTCCTCGAACTGTTCATCCACGAGGCTGCCCGCACATCACTGACCAACTTGGCGTTGGAAAAGAAGCTCAACGATCTGTTCGCCGCTGCTAACGAGGCAATGATGCTGTCCCGCAAAGAGTTCTGGGACCACTACAGCATTACCGACATCTGATCCGCAGGTCTAGCTCCGAAAAGCGCTGAGTCAGAACCGAGTTTTCAGATCGGCCTTGGCGGGCCTATAGCCAAAACCCCGCGCTGATTGACTAACGCACGGGGCACGGTCTGGGTCAGGCAGACTGACTGTGAGCGCGAGAAGTGTTGGCAACAAATGCCGTTCGAAAGTTTCAAGTGGAAGGGCCCGACCAAGGGTGGGAGGAGTCGGGCCCTTCCGGTTCCGACCTCGGGGGGCGCGACCGGAACACCACGAACGCTACCGCAGCGCCCACGCCCCTCCGTGCACAAATTTCGGCGGCGCGATGCTGCGCCATCGCAGCGACTCGTTGAGGTGCCGCGCGGGCCGGCTACAGATCCGGGGTAGCTGTAGGCAGCCAAGCCGTGAAAGGCCGCGAACATGTGTTGACGGGGAGGTGCCGAGCGGATCGGGGCCGAATTTGGCGGTGCCAGACCCCACCGGGGCCGTTTACCCTGGATGTATGACAGCGGGCGGGAAAACCCAAGCATATGTGCCGCCGCCGAACGGTGGCCCCTACGGGCCACCCCCTGGCCCCGGCCCATCCGGCTATGGCCCCCCGCCGGCGCCTCCACCGGTGTTCCAGCCCCGACGCCCGGGACGCTTGCGGACGGCACTCGCCGCCTCGGGCATCATCCTCGCGGTGGTTCTGGCGGCATCCGCGCTGGTAGTAGCTTTAACGACCCGCTCCAGCAGCTCCAACACTGCCGCACCTTCGGCCGGCAACCCCGCCGCATCATCCAGCCCGGCGTCCACTGAACAGGCCGACCGCGCACTCTGCACCGCAATCGCTCCCTTGATGGTTGAACAGAACAAAGTCTCCAACGATTGGTTCCGCCTGGGGGAACCCGGCTCGACGGCGAGGGATGCCGGGCTACCAAAGTTTATTGACGACACAGAAAATTGGGTCGGTCGAGCCGAAGCTGTGCTCGCGGAGCACCCCGGCGTCCAGCCACGACTGGAACGAACAATGAACCGTTATCTCGATGACTTATGGCTTTTCGTGAATAACATCGCGCCCGGCCCTTCGGAGGACTACGACAAGGCAGCTTGGATTGACAGCATGATCGCCTACGGCGGGCCCCAAACAATTTGCGACGACCTCGGCGCCGGCTGGTAGTTGGATGGGGGGGACTAGCTGATGCCGGCTTCAGCAGCGGTTGCCGCTGGCCCGGGGATGCCGACACGGCCGTACTCAATGCGGATTCTCGGCGGGTCCTGGCCGTCGACGTCACCGGAGTCGTGGTCGGACACCGCGAGCGCGCTGAGTAAGAAAAGTGCCGATCTGAGCACGTCGGCAGCGGCGATCCGCCGCGCAGCCGACGATCTCGGGGGATCTAATTCGGGGCAGATGATCGACGCGATGTGTGAGCGCTCGTATCGCACGGCGCAGACGGTGATCAATCACTCGGACCTGTACGGCGACATGGCTAAGGCGGTCAAGGAAACGGCTGAGCTGATCTGGCATGCCCGCGGCCGGCTCGAAGAGATTGACCGCAAAGCACATGAGGAGATCGAACGGCTCAAGCAGCAGCTTCAGGCTTTGGCGGGCTCGCCGTTAGGCGCTGGCGCGGCGATGGCCGCGATCTACGCAGCGATTGAAGCCGTCATCACCGCAGCGCAAGGGGAAGCGCTGGCTGTAGGGACTGACACCGCCGCGTCTATCGCAGAGCAAGCCGCCAACATCGGCGGCACCCCCTCAAGCCAGCTGTCCAGCGGCGGCCAGATCACCCCTGCCGATCACACCACCCAATCCGGCGGCAACGGAGACAACATCCAGGCACTCGACAACCCGCATAATTCACCACCACCGTCACGTCCGACCAGCGACCTACCCAAGTGGAACGAATCAGGCCACCCTCGCGACGACCTACCTAGTGATGGCGCAACTGATTCCGGCGGCAGCGAAACGCCTGGTGCCTCAGAACCGGGAAAGACTCCCGGCGAAACGGGTACGGGTTCGGGTGAGCCTGGAGAAACCCCGGGCGGAAACGCGGACACCACCGACGCGCTGAAGGGTACTCCAGCTGAAGCTAACAATTTGCCTCGATGGGAGTCGAACACTCCGGCGATGACTCCGCCGATGACGCCTGTGTCGTCTGGCGGCAGCGGCGGCGCTTCGTCGCTGGGCTCGGTGGGGAGTGGGTTCAAGCCGCCGTCTGCGAGCGGGTTGTCGTCGGCGGGGACCGGTGGTCTGTCGCCTAGTTCGTTGTCTTCGAATGCGGGGCTGTCGTCTCTGCCGTCTTCTGTGTCGCCGGCGGCGGGCGGTCTTCCGTCTGCGGCTGCGGGTGGCGGTGGCGCACCGGGCGCGGCTACCTCGTCTGACTTCTCCCGCGGGTTCAATGCGGGCTTAGGTACGGGCTCGGTGTTGCCGCCGCCTGTTGCTCCTCCTCCGGCGCAGCCGCTGAGTTCGACTACGGGTGCGTCGAGTGTGCCGGTCTCGGCCGTTCCCGCGCCGGTGTCGGCGGCTGGCGGGCCTGCGCACGTCGCGTCGCCAGGGTCGGCGGCGAGTGTTCCGGCCGGGCATATGGGGTCGATGGGTGCGCCGATGATGCCGCCAGCGGCCGCTCCGGCTGGCCCGCTGCCTCCGTTTAACTCTGATTTGCAGCCCAGGCAGGTCGCGCCTGCGGCGGCGGGCGCCCCGCCGCCCGCGCCACCGCCAGCTCCACCTGCGAGCCCGGGCCAGGGGACAGCGCTTCCGCCGGGTGTGGTCGCCTCGGGTGTCGGCGCCACAGCGGCGGGCGCGATCGCAGGGGCGCAGTCTGGGGCGCCTGACCCGTTGCTCGATAGGGCGTCGGAACTGGTCTACGAGCTGATGCACGCCTCGCGGGTTTATGGGTGCATCGACTGGTGCGTCGGGATGTTCAAGACGCCGTCAGGACCGCAGGCATGGGTGGTGAGCAGTGAGGGCAGCGGGTTCATCCCGCCGGGGGTGTTTCTGCCCAGCTCCGCGCGGCTAGTTTTTTCAGATCCTGGTTTGGACAAGGACTTTCACGCCCGCTGGTTCGGCTGGGTCAACCCAGCCCAGACGATGACCGCGTACGGGCAGATGTGCATGGCGAGCAACCCGAACGTCGAGTTGTGGGCGCTGGCGGTGTCGACGGACTATGGCGGCAACGCCGCTGTGGCGCGGGATGCCGGTGTACGGCATATCGAGAATTGCGCGTTGACCACCTCACCGATCAAGGCCGACTCAGCACCGCCGGCGCTGGATGAAACTCGTATTCATCGGCTGGAGACCATTGACCGCCCCGAGTACGCGCGCCTGACCACCGGCGGGGTGGTTGATCGTTCACAGCTATGGGCGTTGACGGTTGCCGCAGTGCGCACGGTCCTCTCGCGCGCCTCTGAGCTGCTGGGCTTCCAGGTTCCTCCGGCCATTCGCCAGGTCGCTACGGCGATCGAGAATGGTGAGCCGGTGACCGAAGAGTTGTGGGCCGATCTTGACGTGGCGATGCGCGCAGCGATCCTCGACAGCGCGGGCCAGCGGCCAGGTCGGGTGGCCAGCGATGTGGGCCCGTCTGCCTATGCGCGGTGTTTCCACAACGTGGCTCGCGCCGCGGAGCTGCTGTCGTGGTGGCGCAGCACGACACCGGATTATGTCGAGATCGCCTACACGGCAAGGCATATCGCGAAGGAAGCTGAACTATGGCCCACGATGGCCGCATGAGGGGAGTTGTGTAGATGCCTGCAGTATCTGGGGGCGCGAAGCCGATCGAGGTGTTGCCCGCGGCGGTCACTGGCACTGCCCAGTCGATCGCTGGGGAGGTGAGCCGGTCGGCCCAGCCTGGCCCGGTTCCGATGCCTGCGGGGGGTATTTCGCCGATCGATGTCGCCGCCAACGCCGTGGCCGTCGCGGTGGCCGAGAATGTCGCGCACTGCTCGGCGACGCTGGCGCCGGAGCCCATCGAAGGGGTTCAGAAGGCCGAGACCGCCACGACCGAACTTCGGGGGCAGGACGCTGAGAGCGCCGCCGACATCAGGTCGGTCGCTCAGACTATGCAGCCGATGCCGCCGCCGGGGGTCAGTGGCGGCGGGGGCGCACCGAGCATCCGCCCGGTCAGCAATACCGGCGCGGATAGTTGGCATTGGGAATATGACCACAACGGGCTGATGGTCAGGGTCGATGACGTCGAGCCAATTGATCCGGGCGGCGCGGCCGGTGGTGGTTTCGGCGGGCTTGCCCCGGTGGGCCCCTGACAGCTCGGTCACCGCTTGTTGCGTGAAGGGGTTGTCAGCTGTTGTGTGGTGAGTGGTCGGTAGTTGTCGGTGGTGTGCTGTAGGAACAGGCGTATGAATCTTGCGGCGTGGGCTGAGCGCAACGGTGTTGCGCGGGTCACCGCGTGTCGCTGGTTTCACGCTGGTTTCACGCGGGCCGGTTGCCTGTTCCGGCGCGACGAGTGGGTCGGCTGATCCTGGTGAGGGATGCGACCGCCGAGCCAGTCCAGCATCGGCGGACGGCGGTGTATGCGCGGGTCTCGTCGGCGGATCAGAAGGCCGATCTGGATCGGCAGGTGGCGCGGGTAGCTGCGTGGGCGACGGCGGATCAGATCTCGGTGGACAAGGTGGTGACCGAGGTCGGGTCCGCCTTGAACGGGCACCGCCGCAAGTTCCTTGCGTTGCTGCGTGACCCGACGGTGAGCCGGATCGTTGTGAAGCACCGGATCGTTTCTGCCGGTTCGGATCTGAGTATGTCGAAGCCGCGCTCGCTGTGCAGGGCCGCGAGTTGGTCGTGGTCGACGCCGGAGAGGTCGACGATGATCTGGTGCGTGATATGACCGAGATCCTCACCGGTATGTGTGCGCGGCTCTACGGGAAACGCGCCGCAGCCAACCGAGCCAAGAGGGCGATGGGCGCTGCCGATGATGGTGAGGCGGCCTGATGGCGAAGTTCGAGATTCCCGAGGGCTTTTCGGTGCAGGCGTTCCGGTTCACCCTAGACCTGACCGACGGGCAAGCTCGGTCGTTGGCACGGCACTTCGGCGCTCGCCGAAAGGCGTACAACTGGGCTGTAGCGGCCCTGAAAGCCGATATCGTGACGTGGCGTGAGACTGGTGTCGAGACGGCGAAGCCGTCGCTTGCTGTGTTGCGTAAACGCTGGAACACGGCCAAGGACGCGGTGTGTGTCAACGCCGCGACCGGGGATGTGTGGTGGCCGGAGTGCTCGAAAGAGGCCTACGCCGACGGGATCGGCGGCGCGGTGGATGCCTACTGGAATTGGCAAGCCTCCCGCGCAGGGACCCGCGCCGGCAAGCGAGTCGGGTTCCCGCGGTTTAAGAAGAAGGGCCGCGACACCGACCGGGTGTCGTTTTCAACCGGGGCGATGCGCGTCGAACCCGACCGCCGGCACCTCACGCTGCCAGTCATCGGCACAGTCCGCACCCACGAGAACACCCGCCGGGTCGAGCGCCTCATCCGGGCCGGCCGAGCTCGGGTGCTGGCGATCAGCGTGCGCCGCAACGGCACCCGGTTCGACGCCAGCGTGCGGGTGCTGGTGGCGCGCCCTCAGCAGCCCAACGTGGCACTGCCGAAGTCACGGGTCGGTGTCGATGTGGGGGTGCGTCGGCTGGCCACGGTCGCCAGCACAGACGGCGCAGTGCTCGAACGGGTGCCCAATCCCCGTCCGCTTGACGCTGCACTCAACGAGTTACGACACGTCAGCCGGGCCCGCTCCCGCTGCGTGAAAGGGTCGCGCCAATATCGCGAGCGCACCACAGAA
Source organism: Mycobacterium sp. (assembly GCA_020438785.1). Classification (GTDB taxonomy): domain Bacteria; phylum Actinomycetota; class Actinomycetes; order Mycobacteriales; family Mycobacteriaceae; genus Mycobacterium. Next base: position 11,247 of record JAGQTW010000121.1, read on the forward strand.
ATGTCCCGGCTGCATCGCCGGGTCAACGATGTCCGCGTGCATCATTTGCACGTCCTGACCACACGATTAGCCAAAACTCACGGCCGGATCGTGGTCGAAGGTCTGGACGCTGCGGGGATGCTGCGGCAAAAGGGTCTGCCGGGGGCACGAGCCCGCCGACGCGGCCTGTCCGATGCCGCCCTGGGTACGCCGCGGCACCACTTGTCCTACAAGACCGTCTGGTACGGATCACAACTGGTGGTGGCTGATCGGTGGTTCCCTTCGTCGAAGACTTGCCACGCGTGCGGGCATGTTCAGGACATCGGCTGGGCAGAACACTGGACCTGCGATCGCACTGGCGGCGGTTGCGGGGCCACTCATCAACGCGACGATTGCGCCGCGATCAACCTCGCACGCTACGAGGAACCCGATAGCGTCGTCGGCCCAGTTGGGGCCGCCGTCAAGCGTGGAGCCGACCGTAAGACCGGGCCAAGCCCGGCTGGTGGCCGTGAAGCGCGGAAGGGACCCGGCCACCCAGCCGGGAAACAACCCCGAGACGGGGTGCGAGTCGCGTGACCACTAACGATCACTCACTCGCAACGGGTCGCAGCATCGTGGGTTTTCTGGTTATCGGGCGCTCTGAAATTGGCGCCGATATAGCCCCTTGGACGGGGTTAGGGTCAGTTACGTGACCACTCAACAGTTCAGGCGGCCCGGCCCGATTGCACGTCCGCCGGCGACGGCGGGCGGCAAGATCGCGATTGATCCGCCGATTCCGGCGCCGATCCCGCCGCCACGCAGCGTGTGGGGGATTGTGCTGCCGATCGTTCTGATTGTCGGTGTGATCGGGTTTATCGTCGCGATGTACATGTCCGGAATGCGTAGCTTCGCATCGGGTTTCGGCATTTTCGGGATCATGATGTTGATCGGCATGGCGGGCATGCTGTTCCGCGGCCGCGGAGCCGCGCAGAAGATGTCCTGGGGTGAGCTGCGGCAGTACCGGGCCAACTACTTCGCCCGCCAGGACGATGTGCGCGATGAGATCGAGGTGCAGCGCCGCGCCCAGTTCGACCATCGCGAGCATTTCCATTGGGAACCAGCCAAACTCGTGGCCGCGGTCGGCACCGAACGCATGTGGGAACGCTCACCGAGTTCGGATGAATTCGGTGAGGTCCGGGTCGGGGTCGGCAAGGTCAAGCTCGCCATGACGATCGAGAAGCCGAAGATTCCCGAGGCATCACAGATCGAACCGGCCACCGGTCACGCCCTGCGCAAGTTTCTGCTGGAGCAGGAATACATCGACGACATGGCCAAGGTGATTTGGCTGCAACGCTTCGCGGGCGTCTCGTTCATCGGGGATATGGACGAGGCACGCGCTCTGCTGCGGGCGATGGTGTGCCAGCTGGCGGCATTCCACAGCCCCGCCGACCTCCAGATTCTGGTGGTCAGCGACGCCCCGTCGGTGTGGGACTGGACGAAGTGGCTGCCACATATGCAGCATCACAGCAAGCGCGACGGCTGCGGTGAGCGCCGGCTGCTGTTTTCCTCCCCGGCTCAGCTGGAGGAGTTTTTCGACGAGGCGGAGCTTCCGCGGAGCGAGTGGACACCCCCGGCCAGCGGATTGCACGGCGCGGGGAACACCGCTCTGCCGTTCCGGGTGATCATCGACGACAACTGCGGAACCCCCGAGGACTGGGCCGGCCTGACCGGCAGCGCAGGGTATGCCGGCACCTGCTTTGTGCGCCTGGCACCGTCGGTGCCTCCTCCCTCGCCGCATGATGCGTTCGGGACGAAGAGTTGGATCGGGTTTTCCCCGGAGACCACCTACCGCCTCGTGGGCGGTGCGCTGCGGAAGCGCCTGCCCGCCGAGGACCTCACACCGTTTAGCGGTGTGCAGCACCCGTCCTCCGACGAGCTCGACGACGCCTTCTACGCCAAGGCCGACCAGCTATCGATCACCGCAGCGGAGCGGTTCGCTCGGGCGATGGCCCGCTTCCGCGCCTCCGGCGGGGTCACCACGGTCACCGATTCCGGCCACCAGCAACGCACGCTGCTCGACGCGGTGGGGGTGCGGGACCCCCGCAACCTCGACGTGGACCGCCTGTGGTCCCCGCGCCGCAGCCAGGGCCCGGAGTGGATGCGCTTCCCGGTCGGTCTCGATGAAAGCGGCCAGGTCGTCGACCTGGATCTCAAAGAGGGCAGCCAGCAGGGCATGGGCATGCATTCGCTGTTCATCGGCACGACCGGCGCGGGCAAGTCCGAGGGCATCATCACCGAGGTCGCCTCGATGGCGTTGACCCATTCGCCGGAGGTCGCCAATGTGGTGTTCTTCGACTTCAAGCTGAAATCAGCAGCCGGCGTGCTCGAACAGTTCCCGCATGTGGTGGCCAGTGTCAGCAACCTCGGCGATGAGCGCCACCTTGTCGGCCGCATGTATGAGGCGCTGGAAGGCGAGCTTGATCGTCGCGGCGCTCTGTGCAACGCCGCCGGCCCGGACGTGGTGGATCTGACGGTCTACAACCAGCGGCGGCTCACTGATCCCTCGCTGCCGCCGGTGCCGGTGCTGTGGGTCATCGCCGACGAGTACCAGGAGCTGCTCAGCGACCGCGACTGGGGCGATAAGTTCCGCAGCTTGTTCTGGCGGATCATGCGCCAGGGCCGCGCCTATCACATGTTTTTGCAGCTGGTCGGCCAGACCGTCGACACCCAGAAGCTGCGCGACATCCGCAAGCTGCTCGGCTTCACCATCGCCGGCCGTACCGGCACCGAGGAAGATTCCCGCGAGGCCCTCGGTGTGGGGATCGCCGCCAAGATTGACGAGAAAGGCGCGGAGGGTACTGCGTTCCTGCGGGTGGCGCAGCGCCAGCCACGCCAGTTCCGATTCTTCTATTCCTCGGCTGATTTCGTTCCGCAGACCGGGCCCGACGACAGCCGTCCACTGGAGGCCGGCACCTGGTTCGAGCCCCGCGCTTTCACGGCCGAAGAGGCCGCCGACATCGATGGCCTGCTGGCCGAGCCGGTCGAACGTGACGCTGCCCCGGCGCCGGTCCCGGAGGCCGCCAGCGTGAAGATCATCGACGCCGTGATTGGTTCCCTGCAGGCCACGGGGGCCGCCCCGCCACGCCAGCTGTGGCTGCCCCCACTGGGCGCCCCACCGGCCGCCGACGATCTGGTGGCTCGACTGCGCGGCAAGCCGTGGGATGTCGACTACGGCCAGAACCCGGGCCTGGTGTTGCCGGTGGCGCTGGAGGATCGCCCACGTCAGCACCGCCAGGATGTCTGCTACCTGAACATGCTGGAAAGCAGCGCACTCATCGTCGGCGCCCCCCGTATGGGTCATACCAACGCGGTCATGACCATGATCACCGCGGGTGCGTTGATGTACCGTCCGGAGCGGGTGCAGTTCTACTGCATTGCTGCCAGCGGCCCACAATTGGCAGCGTTGAACGATCTTCCGCATGTGGCGGCGGTGGCGGCTCTGCACGACACCGAGGGCGTCACCCGCTTGCTGGCCACCGTGCGCGGCATCGTCGAGGAGCGCGAACGGCTTTTCGCCACCCGCGGCCTGGACATGGAGCAGGTGCGTGCGGCGAAGTTCGGCCCGAACCCGACCGATATCGGCGTCGCCGGCGGTGATGTGGTGCTGGTCATCGACGGCTGGGGCAACTTCAACGACGCCAACCAGAAATGGGTTGACCAGGTGATGTCGCTGATGCGCGCGGGCAACTACGGGGTCCGCACGATCGTCACCCACACCAGCTACCTGTCGAAGATCAACACCCAGGTCAAGAACCTGTCCACGGAGCGCATCGAGTTGCGGATGACCGATGAGCGGGAATCCGAGCTGGGCCGGCGCGACCCCACGGTCAACCGGGGCAAAGAGGTCCCGAATAAGCCCGGGCACGGCCTCAGCGCCGCCGGCTTCCACATCATGATCGGCGAGCCGGTGCTGGCCAATGATCCGGCCGGCCCCATCGACGCTCGCGGTGTCGGCGCAGTGGTGCGCCGGGTGGCCGGAGTGGAGAAGTTCGCCGAGGTGAAACGCCTGCCGGAGATGGTGCCGCTGTCTGATGTGTTGGCGCGGGTAAACGGCGGCGCGCAACGCGACCTGGTTCCGTTCGGTCTGTCGGAGTCCGATCTGGGCCCGGCCTACGTCGACTTCGCCGAGAACCCCCACGCGGTAGTCGTGGGCCGCGCGCAATCGGGACGCTCGGCGTTCCTGCGCACGATGATGCGCAGCGTCATGGCCCACTACAGTCCCGATGAGGCCACCATTGTGTTGATTGATCCGCGCCGCCGACACATGGGCGTGGTGCCAGAGGAGACGTGGCTGTCGCGCTACGCCTACACCCTCAACGACATCAAGAAGGCTGCGGGGGAGTTGAAGGAGCTGTTCGACAAGCGCACCCCGCCGCCGGGCACCAGTCCCACGGAGATGCTGAAACGCCAGTTCTGGACCGGCCGCAAGATTTTCATCTTCGCCGATGACGTCACGTCGTGGAACTCGGCACAGAATCCGCTGATGGAGTTGGCCGACTATGTGGAAACGGCCGACCAGCTGGGCATGCACATCATCGCGGCCGCCGACATCAAGCTGTGGAGTTTCCAGGCGTCAGGCAACAGCATGCTCGGCCGACTGGCCGGCGCCCTGCAACCGACGATCATTCTGGACGGCCGCCGAGAACACGGCCCGATCATCAGCGGTGTCTACGCCGAGCCTCAACGTCAAGGTAAAGGCATCTACGTGCACCCCGGCGGCACCACCGATGGTGTGCTGGTGGCCTGGACACCTGAACCGGTGCGCTCCACACCTCCTCGACATTCCACCCCGATAGGCCAGAGCTAATGCGATCACCAGTGACCCCTGCGGGCGATTGGGCTACGGAATTAGTGGCCCGAGCACCGGAATCAGAGAGTTTGAGCCTACTCAGCAGCCATTCATCGAGGTCATCGGTGGTGATGGTGCCTGTGCGGAATTTAGCGCAGGTAGCCCCCTAGCACTGGCCTTAAACTGAGTTCAGATCACCCCCACGAAGGGAGAGGCAAACAAATGTCCGTTCCATTCATTGGTGTCGAGCCGGCGCTGGTCGGAATGCTGTCGGCTGCCGAGAGCGCAGGCGCGGCGACCATGGCCGCCGGGACGTCCGGGGCTGCCCCGGTGATGACGACGGTGCTGCCCCCGGGTAGCGATCCGGCGTCGATGGCGGTGGCGGCGGCGCTCAATGCGCGCGGCGCGGCAGCGGTAGCCGCGCTGACGCAGCTGACGATGACGCGGGCAATGTTCGCCGGCAACGTCGGCGTCAACGGCACCAGCTACGCAGCGATGGATGTGCTGCAGCAGACCGCTCTGGCGATCTAGAACCGCTTTCGGGCAATGCCAGGCTTCGGGGATTCGGCGCTCAATCCGCCGCAGGTGAACTACTACCAGTTGGTCACCGGCGATGAGGCGGCGACTGCTGCGGCAGCTGCGGCGGCTCATCAGGCGACCGCGGCGATGCTTTCCGCCGAGATTGCCACCATGACCACCAGTACGACCAGCACGGCCGCGGTGGGCTGGCAGGGCGCCGGTGGTGCGGCGATGACGATGACCGCTCAAGCGTTCGCGGGAATCTTGGGCATGGCGGTGGCCTGGTTTGAGGAAGCTGTCGTGCAGGCGACGGCCATCGTGGATGCCTATCACCTGGCCAAAACCACGATGGTGCCTGGACCGGTGTCCGATCAGAACCTCGCCGACACCGAAGCGCTGGTCGCCACGAACTTCATCGGGCAGAACAGTCCGGCGATCGCGGCCCTGGTCGCCGAATATGAGCGGCAGTGGATTCAGAACGCCACCATCATGTCGAGTTACCAAGGTGTGGTCACCGCGGCGTTGGGCGTACTGGCGACGCCGCCGCCGTTCGCACCGATGGCACCCAACCCCGCCGCAGCATTGGCCGCCCTGGGCAACGCCGGGGCACAAGCCGGTGTGCAGGGCGCCCTGCAGGCCAGCTCCCAAAGCATGCAGCAGGCCAGCACCGCGGCGGTGCCGGCCGCTGAAGCGGTCTCGGCACCGGCCGACGCCATGTCGGCGATGGGCGGGCCGATGGGGATGATGGGGCAGCTCTCGTCGGTCACCGGCATGATGGGCCAGGCTCCGCAGATGCTGGGCCAGGCCCCGCAGATGCTGGGCCAGTTCATGCAGATGCCGATGGGCATGCTCGGCCCGCTGTCGTCGAGCATGGGCGGTCTCGGTGGCGCCCCGGGGGCGTCAGCGGCTCCGCTGACCGGTACGCCGGTGGCGACGCCGGGGTTGGCCAGTGCGCTCAGCGGCGGCGGCGGTGGTGGCGGCGGCATCGGTGCCGGCGGCAGCGGGGTCGTTCCGACCAGTTCCTACACCCGCCCGGTGGGGAGTTTCAGCACCCCGAATGCCCCCAAACTGCCCGGCGGATTCGGAGGTGCCGTCGAACCGGTGGCCACCGGACCGAGCCCGGCAGGGGGTGCAGGCACTGGTGGTCTGTACGGCGCTCCGGCCTCGGCGATGGGGCGCGACGGCGGGGCCGCGACCGAGCAGCGGCAGGGACGCACGATGCAGGTCACGCTTGCCCGATCGGCTGCTGACAGGGGGGACAGGTAACAAAAGATTAGCGCACGGCGGGGTGTGTAGACGCCCATAGACTTTGTCTAGAACCAAACACCTTCCAGAACAGGAGTTTCCATGGCACAGCAAGTTGTTGGTGCGGCGCAGATCCAGTCCACCGCCGACCAGCTCGACGATCTCAAGATGCGGGCGCTCGACGTGCTCAGCCGCTACCAGCAGCATTCGACCGAACTGCAGGCCTCCGGCGGCCTCGACGGCCAGGCCGGTGTCGCCAACGTGGCTACGGCAGAAGAGATCTCGCAGGCACAGCGTGAGATGAACATGCGGTGGGAGTCGCTGATCGCGGCGCTGCGTAACAGCGCGCCGGACTTCACCAACATCGACACCCAGAGCGCCCAGCAGATCCAGTCGGTCGCCGGCGGCCTGCGCTTCACCTGACCCTTCCACCACCACAGACATTCGAAAGGATTCCACCACAATGGACGGAATGATCAAGGTCAATCCCGGCGCGATCGTCGATTACAACGCCGCCCTGGGAACGTTCAGCGGCGAGCTGGACAACATCGCCTCCGAGGCGCAGAACCTGCTCGGCGGTATCGCCGAGTACTTCACCACCGATCAGGCGTCGGTCACCTACGCCCAGGCGCAGCAGATGATCATCGACGCCACCAACGAGGGCAAGGAAGTCATCCACCGCCACGGCCAGGCCGCCGACCAGGCTGGTGTGGACTTCGTGTCCCAGGACGGGGCCTCTGCCCAGACGTTCATGGTCTAGGACGGCCCACCAGGGGTGCTGTAGCGACACTGCCGAAAGGGGGGCCAACTGCAGTTGGCCCCCCTTTTTGCTGCTCGAAAGAAACAGAAGGGATTAGGACATGGCGCTGACGACAACCGTCGGGGGCGTATGGGTACTGCAGGCGCTGCTGGGTGTGGAATCCATGCCAACAGCGTTGCGGCTCAAGCCATTTATTCCGTCAGTGCATCACGAACTGATTGTTGAGACCACAGCAGGGCCGGTCCCGATCGCCGAAACCGCCGAGTATCTGAGCCTGGTGCAGGCTGGCGCTATTTCCCCTAGTGGCGCGGTCGACGAACCGGTGCGCGACTGGATGACCGTGCTGGGGCGGCCTGATCGGCAGGCCGTCCTGACCATTCGGCGACCGTCAGGGCAGGCCGTCCACAACGGTGAACTGCCGACGGTGGACGAGCGGGTGGTCGTGGTGTGCCGGTACCGGCGGTGGCTGGCGATGGCTGCCCGCGACGGCAACGACATGGTCGTTGACGCGGTGGGGGAGACCGATGACCCCGCAGTCCAGGCGGACTTGATGTGCCAAACCTTGATGCCGGCACTGGGCGTGGCTGCACCCGCGGACATCGACGGCGTCAACATCCCCGCCGACCTGATGCAATCGACGCTGGAAGCCGCTGTCCCGCAAGGGCGAGACGCCACGATCGCCGCGATGAGCAGGCTGGGACTGCAACCCCAGCAGGCCGAGGTCCTGGCCGCGGCGACACGCTTGGACGACTCAGCCATGGCCGTCGCCATGGTGATTGACCACGACATCGCCCAGCATGTTCATCCCCGGGTGGTCACGGTGGCCGACACCGAGTTTGGTCGCGTGAGCATCACCACGAGCACGTCGGCTGACGGTAAGCAGTGGCTGAGCTTGTGGCCGGCCACCACCGACGCCGTGCGCGAGGACCTCTACGGGCTGCTTTCCGCGCCGCGGGCGGCCGCGTAAAACGTCATGCGTACATATGTCGGGGGGCATGAAATTGGTGCCGATTTAGGGTCATCGCCCCTAGTAGGGTGGGCAATATGGCGCTGAATTTGACGTCGCGGCTGCAGGTGACGGCCCACTATTTCTGGAACCGCCGCAACGCGGCGGCGCTGAGTCATCACGGCGTTCGGCTGGAATACGACCCCGAACAGCGCCGCAGCGCCGCGCTCATTCTCGGGGTCATGTTCACACTGCTGGCCATGGCGCTGATGTTCGTGCTGTCGTGGTTCAAGCCGGCCGGCCAGGTCGGGCAGTCGGCCATCTTGGCCGACCGCGACACCGGCGCGGTCTACGTGATGGTCGACGGTCGACTACACCCGGCGCTGAACCTGATGAGCGCCCGGCTGATTGCCGGCCAGCCGAATAATCCGACGTTCGTCAAGGCCGCAGAGCTGGAGAAATACCCACAAGGGCCGCTGGTGGGCATCGTGGGCGCTCCCGCGGCGATGCCCATCCGAACGGCGTCGTCCTCGGACTGGGCCGTGTGCGACACCGCACCGACACCGACGTCGACGACCTCGGCCGCCTCGGAACCTGTGGTCACGGCGATCGCTGGCCAGCTGACGCTGGGCCAGCGGTCAGCGCCGCTGCAGATGCCCGATGCCATCTTGGGCCGCTACGGCGATCGGACCTATGTGATCTGGGAGGGGCACCGCTCCGAGATTGACCTCAGCAATAAGGCGGTCGCTTTGGCCTTGGGCGTCGATTCGACTGCGCCGGAACCGATTCCGTTGTCGCGCCCGCTTTTTGATGCCCTTCCGGCGACTGACCCGTTGGTGAGCCCGGCCATCCCGGGGGCAGGGGAACCGTCACGATGGAATGTCGCCGACGGCGCGGTGATTGGATCGGTGCTGACCGTGCGCGACCTCGGTCAGCCCAACGCTGCGGAATCGCTGTACGTGCTGTTACGTGATGGTGTGCAACGGGTTTCGCCGTTCGTCGCCTCACTCTTGCGATCGGCGAACTCGTTCGGTGATGTGGCCCCGATTCAGGTGGCCCCCGACAAGCTCGCTCCGATACCGGTGGTGGATAAGCTGCCTGTGTCGTTCTACCCGGCCACTCGGCTGCGCCTGGTGGACACTGCCGTCAACGCCACCACTTGCCTGGCGTGGTCGAAGGGCGCCACAGACCGCGCCGCCGCAGTCACGATCTTGTCGGGGCAAGGATTGCCGATCCCGCTCGGCTCCGCCGATAACCGGCTGGTGAAACTCCCTAAGGGCGTTCGTGATCCCGAATCGGTGGAGGCTGACCAGGTGTACATCGGCCCTGGTGCCACGAACTTGGTGATGACGACCAGTGCGGCCCCAGCGGCGTCCTCGCGCGAAGCGATGTGGTGGATTTCAGATCAAGGGGTCCGCTACGGCGTCGAGTTGTCCGACGACGCGTTCACGGCCCTCGGGGTGTCCCCGGCTAGGTCGCAGCAGGCGCCGTGGCCGCTGATCCGGGCGTTTGCGCCCGGGCCAGCACTCACCCGCGCCGACGCACTGGTCCAACACGACTCGCTCGCTCCCGTCGGGGGCGCCGAAGCGCTGCCCACTAGGTCTCCGGGAAGCTAGTTGTTGAAAATCGAGGGTTGAAAAACTAGTGCCGATATACGACATACACGCTGATAGGATCAGATTGTGACTGACCGCGACCTTCCCCCTGAGCAGCCGGGCTACCCTCCGAGCGAGGGCGATCCCCGCGACACCGGCGCGCACGCCGCAGAGCCGCCGGCGGTGCCGGGCTGGCCCCCACTACCGGCGAGCGGTGGGGAATCCGCGGGCGCTCACGCCCAAACCTCAGTGCCGCCACCGCCCCCGCCGTGGCCGGGCCGCACCCCGGAGGTGCCCAGTCCCGCACCACGATCCGACGCGGCTCCGCCGTGGGGTCAGCACGCACAATCCAGCGAGTCTGAGGCTGTGGAGTCAACCTCGGAGCGACCCGCGGCGGCCCCGCAAGAGTCTGACCCGGGCGCGCCGTACCGTCCGTCGGATGTTGAGACCACGACGTTTTTCGACCGCCGCGATTTCCCGCCCCCGCCGTTGCGCGAAAGCCCCTCCGGCGGCGGCAGTTTCGGTGAGACCGGTGCGGGCCAGCATGCGGTGCCGCCGAGTTCGCCTCAGTGGGGTGGCGAGCCTCCACGGCATCAGGCCCCACCGTTTCCGCAGCAATCCGGCCCGCAGCGGCCGCCCTCGCCCGCCCAAGGCTGGCCCGGTGAGCGTTCTGCGCCTCCTGCCGGTGACCCGCGCCAGTGGGGCGAGCCCGCCCCGGCGGCCACGGGGCCGGCCAACTACTCCTACGTCGACTCGATTCGGCCCACCGAGCTCGTACCGACCCGCAAGATTCCCCCCGGCAAGGGGTGGCGGAAAGTGCTGTACAAGAGCACCTTCGGGCTGCTGAACTTTGGGCAGTCACCCGATGAACGGCATTTGGCGGAGCTGGAGGCCAAGATCCGCTCCCTGCTGCGGGGCCGCTACAAGATCGGGGTGCTCGGCAAAGGCGGCGTCGGCAAGACCACGATTGCCGCCGGGGTGGGGTCGATCTTCGCCGAGCTCCGCCAGGATGACCGGGTAGTGGCCATCGACGCCGATACCGCGTTCGGCAAGCTGGGCCTACGCGTGGACCCCAACGCCAAGGGTTCCTATTGGGAGCTCGCCGCCGATCAGGACTTGCGCACCTTCGCCGACGTGCGCTCCCGCGTGGGTAACAACACCGCCGGCCTGTTCGTGCTGGCCGGCGAATCTGCCACCGCCCGCCGCCGAATACTCGAGCCGAACATCTACCGTGAGGCGACCGGCCGGCTGGACAACCACTTCACGCTGTCGATCATCGACTGCGGCTCCACGATGGATTCCCCGGTGACCCGGGAGGTCCTGCGCGATCTTGACGCACTGATCGTGGTGTCCTCGATGTGGGTGGACGGGGCCTCGGCGGCGGCACAGACCATGGAGCTGCTCGCCAACACCGGCCATACCGGGCTGCTGCATCGCACGGTGGTCGTGCTCAACGACGGTGACGGGCACGCCGACAAGCGCACCCGCGAGGTGCTTCACGAGCAGTTCAGCCAGCGCGGTCAGCGCGTGGTGGAAGTGCCGTTCGATCGACATCTGCGGCCCGGCGGTGTGATTGACGTGCAGAACGAAATCGACAAGGTGACGCGTCGACGGTTCATCGAGATCGCCGCGGCGATCGCCGAGCACTTTCCCACGACCAGCGACAGTCTGCGGGGGCGCCGGTGACCACGGTGCGCCCGTCAACTCCCACGTCAGGATCGTCAGCCCCCGGTGGGCCGTTGGTGCCCTCGTCGTGCAGGGTGTCGCTGTTGGTCGGCGACGCTCACCAGATTGATCTGGTGTTACCGGCCGCAGTCCCGCTCTCGGCGTTGACCGACTCGACTCTTGGGGCGGTCAATCGGCTGCTGCGCAGCAAGGGTGAAGACGAACTCCCTGTAGGGACATATGAATTCGCCCGCGCGGTGGGGATGACACGGCTCTCGGAGGAGGTGTCGTTGTCGGCGCAGGGTGTCGCCGACGGTGACCTGTTGGCGTTCGTGCCCGAGAAGACAGCCCGCCGGTACACGCCACTGATCGAGAATGTCTCGACTGCGCTGGCCCGCTGGGCCCATGCCCACTTTCCTCCGGTGTCGACCCACGACGCGGTGGTGGTCGCCGGGGCGCTCACCGCGGCGGCACTGCTCGGGGCGGCCCTGCTGGTGTGGCGACTGCGTTGGGCGGCCCAGCCGTTTTGGCTGAGCCCCGCGATCTTCGCTGTCACCGCGGGCATCCTGTTGGCGACAGCCATGTTGTCGGCGCGTGCTGGGGCCAGCCGCGTCATCGTCGACGGCGCCGCCTGGGCGGCGTTGGTCGGTCTCGTGCTGGCCGGCGCGAGCGCCCCGTATGGCGATCAGCCCGGGGCCCCGCATGCTTTCCTGGCCGCCGTGGTGGCCACTGTCGGGGTGCTGCTGTTGGCCCGGATGACCGGCCGCCACTGGACCGCGGCGGCGGCGGTCGTCACCGTGACCACGGCCGTCATCGCTGCTGGCCTGACCCGGATGTTCTTCGACGTTCCCGCTCAACGCATCGCCATTGTCATGTTGATGGCGGTGCTCATCGCTTCTCGGGCGGCGACCGCGATCGGGCTGTGGATGTCCAAAGTTCCGCGCCAAAGCTTCGAGTCCATCACCGGGCGCGACATGTTCACCCGCGCCCCCGGTCAACCCGAGGACACGCTGACACCTGTGGAGTCGGCCGCCCATGACGTGACGCTGCGCGGGGAGCAGGTCGCCGAGGTGGCCCGCCGGTCCAACCGGGTGCTCACCGGGACCCTGCTCGGGATCGCGGTGGTGCAGCTGGCGGCCTCCTGGTGGGCGATCGCCCCGGGGTCGGGCTCGCAATGGCCCTCGATCGTCGTCGTCGTGGTGACGGCGCTGTGCTTGATTCTGCGGGCCCGCGGATTGCGGCACCGCCGTCATGCGGTGACCATCGTCAGCGGTTCGGCACTGTCGCTGATGGCGATCCCGCTGCATTACGGCCTCAGCGCACCGGCCTCGGCGACCGTCTCGGTGGCGGTGTCGGCGGCCGCGGTGTTGGCCGTCGCCGTGGCCGGGCTGCTGGCCGGGGCGGTCATTCCCTCCCGCAGCTTCTCTGAACCCATCCGCCAAGTCGTGGAATGGCTGGAGTACCTCGGCTATGCGCTCATCGTGCCGTTCGCCGCGTGGGCGATCGGGCTGCTGCAATACATCAGGTTGCACTGATGCGGGGCAAAAGCGTGGCGGCCGGCCTGGCCGCATTCGGACTGCTCAGCGCCAACGTGCTGGCGCCCCCGGCGGCGCTGGCGGTGGCCCCGCCGGTGATCGACCCGGGCGCACTGCCGCCGGATGAGACTCCGGGCCCGCCCCAGGAGATGCGCCAAACCAAGGCGTGCGTGACCCCCGTGGTGGTGGGCGATCCCAACGTGGCGCAACCCGACCCGGGCAACACCATGCTCAACATCGAACAGGCCTGGCAGTACTCGACGGGCGCCGGAGTGACGGTGGCCATCATCGACACCGGCGTCACCCCCAACCCACGGTTCCCGCGGCTGTTCCCCGGCGGCGACTTCGTGCAGGGACTACCCGACGGCGGGCTGACCGATTGCGAAAGCCACGGCACCATCGTCGCCTCGATCATCGGCGCCGCCCCGGCTAACCCGGCCGACCGCCCCACGCCGCGTCCTGCGGGAGCAGGGGCGCCGCCGCCGCCCCCGGGCGTGCCGGCCAACCCGGCGCCACCAGCGTTTCCCCCGCCGCCGACGATCACCGCGACCGCGACAGTGACCGCGCCCGCACCGCCGCCCGAGCCGCCGCCACCTCCTGCTGAGCCGCCGCCCGGTGGACCGCCCCCGGCAGGACCTCCCCCCGCGCAGGGCCCGGGAGACACCGGCGCCGCGCAGCCTTTGGTGCCTGGCCCGCCGCCGGCGGGACCGGACGGCGTGGTGGGCGTGGCCCCCGATGTCTCGCTGATTTCGATTCGGCAGTCCTCGACGGCGTTCACCCCGGCACGACCAGCCCCCGGCGACATCGAGGGCCAACGCAAGGCCGGCGACATCGCGACCCTGGCCAAGGCGATCCGCCATGCCGCAGACCTGCCCGGCGTTCGGGTGATCAACGTGTCGTTGGCGTCGTGCATTAACGCCGCCGCCCCGGTCAACCAGGACGCTCTGGGCGCGGCGGTGCGCTACGCCGCGGTGGACAAGGACATCGTGATCGTGGCCGCCGCCGGCAATCAGGGCGGCGGCGACCAGGGGCAGGACTGCGGACAGAACCCCGCCTTCAATGCGCTGGACCCCAACGATCCACGGGACTGGGCTGGGGTGCGCACGATCGTGACTCCGGCGTGGTTCTCCGACTACGTGCTCACCGTCGGAGCGGTGACCCCCGAGGGGTTGCCGTTGCCGGATTCGATCAACGGCCCGTGGGTGTCGGTGGCCGCCCCGGGGTGGCGGATCATGGGCCTGTCGAACACCAACGGCGCGGCGGTCAACGCCCGACCCGATGAACCCGGCTTGGGTGCGGGTTTCTGGGGGACCAGCTTCTCGGCCGCCTACGTCAGCGGCGTGGTCGCGCTGGTGCGGGCCAAATTCCCCGATCTCACTGCGGCCCAAGTCATGCGGCGCATCACCGAGACCGCCCACAATCCGGCCCGCGGGGTCGACAACCAGGTCGGCTACGGGGTGGTCGATCCGGTAGCGGCGCTGACCTTCGATGTGCCGCTGGGCGATCCGAAGCCAGTCGAGCGGCTCAGCACCGACCTGTATGTGCCTCCGCCCCCGCCGGGACCGGATCATCGGCCGCGCAACAGCGCCCTGCTCGCCGGAGCCGCGGTTCTGCTCGTCGCCGCCGTCGCCGTGGCGGTCGTGGGCATGCGCCGGAGGCTGCGATGAAGGCCCGCACCGTGGGCGTGCGCGCCGGAACACCGGTGGTGGTCGCGCTCGAAGTCGTTGCCCTGGTGGCGTTCATCGGTCTGCCGCCGGCGCGGTTTGGATGGTGGCCGGCAGCGGTGATCACCGCCGTGGCGCTGCTGCTGCTGGTGCCCACCGTGCACCGCCGCAACGTGCCGGGCTGGCTGGCTGCCGTGCGGCGCTGGCGTCGTTCCCGGCGCGGGAAATACCCGGCGGCGGCTGCGGCCGTGGATGTGCCCCACGGCAACATCGTGTGCGGTGTGCGCGTCGAGGCCTACGAAGCCCTCACGATGATCGAGGTGACCGGAAAGCCCTACTCGCTGACGTTCCTGCGCGGCTCCACAGTGTCGCTGACCCGCAACCTGCTGCCGCTGGAGGTGCTGACCGAGCTGCTCGACCAGCCCGGCGGGATTCAGCTGGCGGCCATTGACGTCGTGCCCGCCGGACACCGCGTGCGCCGCGGCAACGAATACCCCCCGCTGTACAGCACTCTGCTGGCCGACCGGCCCGCGGCCGGGCAGCGCACCATGCAGTTCGTGGTGCGCCTCGACATCCGAAACTCGGTGCCCGGCTTGCAGTATCGGCAATCGGTCGGGGCTGCTGCCGCCGCCGCCACCGAGCGAATCATCAATGCCCTGTTAGAGCGCGACATCCGCGCCACCGCCCTGACCGCCGCCGAGCTCGACACCGCGCTCGACCGGTTGGGCGCGCGGCTGCAGCCGGCGCCGGCACCCCCGGTCATCGAGGGCACCGACAGCCCGGCCGACCCGGTGCCCTTTCGCTCCACCAGCCCAGCGCAGCGGCGCAGCAAGGTCAGCAACGAGGTTGGCTGGCGCACCATCAAGGGCCACCCCGGGTTTCTCACGACGTACTACTTCTCACCCGAGGACATCACCACCGCGTCACTGCATCAGATGTGGGCGCTGCGCAGCGACGAGGTGGTGTTGACGCTGAGCTTGTTCAAACGCCGCTACGTGGAGGCCCCTGACGGCGATGGCCCGGTGATGATCGCGGCCACGGTGCGCACCAACGATCCGCAGCCCCCTCAGCAGCCACCGACGCTGTATCTCAACACGTTGCCCGGTGACCAGTTTTCCGCCGCACTGCGGCCGGCCCCGACGGCGCGTCCGGGCCACCTCGACATCCCCGCGCGCCCGCTGGGGGAGCCCAGCGCGTTGGAGATCCCGATCGGCTCGACGGGCATTCTGGTGGGAGCTGCACTGCGCGATGACCGCCGCGCAGACCCGCCGGTGCAGCGCGACGATCTGGTCATGTTGTCGCTGACCGATCCGCAGCAGGCCACCCGCATCGCCATGGACACCAGCGAGTATTACGTGCGCCAGCTGCTCATCCGCGCCGCCGCGGTGGGGGAGCGGATCGCTATCTATTCCAGCCAACCCAACCGGTGGGCGAGGTTGGCCCAGCCCAATATCGCCGTGGTCGACCGCCGCCGGCCCGCAGAGTTCGTGCCCTCGATCATCGTCAACGACCGGCCCCTCATTGCTCCGCCCACCGGATTGTCAGCCACCGTGATCACCCTCGGGCGTGCCCAGCCTGGCGGGCAGCAACCCGACATCCACTTCCAGCAGGTCTCGCGGGAATCGGTGCGGATCAGCACCGCCCGCGACACCGTCGAGGTCGCCATCGTGGCCTTCAACCAGGAACAGGCCTGGCTTGGCCTATGAGCGCTGCGCAGACACATTCTCCGGCCTGGGGTGGTCGGCGCCTTCTGGACGCCCTGGACGTCACTGACCTCGACACATTCGACCCGCGCCCGGGGTGGCGACGCCACGCCGACGATGACGTGCTGACGATCCCGGTCGGTGCGCCAGTGGACGCGCCCGACTCGACGGTGTCGATTGAGCTCGGCGATCACGCCAACGTCGCGCTCTGCGTGGGCATCACGGGGAAAACCACAGCGCTGCAGTCGCTTGCGCTGAGCGTGTGCACCCGTTACCCGCCGACCCGCGTGCAGCTCGCGATCGCCGACACGCAGAACGGCATCGCCGCAAACGCCACTGCCCGCCCTCCCCACGTCGTCGCCCACTACGCGGGCTACCGGCGCGCAGCCGACCCTCCGGCGAACTGGGACACCTGGTGCACCCAGGTCGAGACCGCGCTGAATGAGCGCGCAGGACAACCCCAGCCCGAACTGCTCGTCGTCGTCGATGCCGTCGACGAGCTGCTGGGGTCGCACCCACAAGTGGCGGCCACGCTGCAGCGCATCGCCGACGAAGGCCGCGACAAGCGTGTCCGGCTCCTCATGTCGAGCACTGAGCAGACCTCGACGTTCGCGGTTGGCGCCCGGGTGGGTCGGCCCGTTGAGGCAACCAGCGACGTCGTGATCGCGCTGAGGACCGCGACAGCACAAACGTCCATAGATGCCCTCGGTGGACCCCAGGCGTGGCAGCTGCCGATGTCACCTCCGGGTCTTGGCTATGTCCGACCACGTGACGGTGCGATCACCGGACCCGTGCGGCTGTTCACCGCTGCCGACGTGGCGCCCGCGCTGTCGTCTCGACTCATGACGATCTGATGGTCGTTCGGCATTTTGTGCCTGTCGGGCACCCCGGTCGGCCGTAGCCTTATATCCATGCCCGATGAGCAGCTCGCCGCGCCGCTGTGTTTGGAGTCGTTTCGCCGCCGCAAAGCGGCGGCGCCGATCAATAGCGAGCACGCTCAGTTCACGATCGCTGATGTCGCCGCCGCGTGCGGTCTTCCACAACCTGTTGTGGCGCAACTAGTTCCGCGCACCTGGACCGATGCGGGCTGGATGTACACCGCCGACCAACTGCAGTTCGCAGTCCAGATCGGGCCTGACGTGCGCGCCGGGGAGTACGTCTCACCGCGGCAGGACTAACCAGCGCCCGAAAATAGTGCACGGAGCACCCCTGCGACAGCCCTACTGTTCCAACTATGAGTGCGACACCGGCCGCCTCCGGCGGCTATCGGCCACCGGTGACCCCGTTCGCCGGCTGGGTCCACGACGACCGCGGCCGACTCGTGCCGCTGGAGACCGCCCCGCATATCGGCGCGTTCGCCCCGCCGGGCACCGGCAAGACCCGCAAGTGGCTGGCGCAGTCGGCGGTGCTGTGGCCGGGCCCAGCAGTGGTGTCGTCCTCCAAGGACGACCTCATGCAGATGGTGGCCTCGCGGCGCTACGGGCCTGCCGCGCTGCTGGATCTGCGGCCTATCGCTGCGCCGTACTATCCGGCTGACCTGCGTCCGTACCGGTTCGATCCCACCGCATGGATCACCGGACTTGAGGATGCTAAGGCCGTCGCTCGCACGTTGTTGAGCACCTCGGCGGTCGCGCTGTCGGGCAGCTCCTTTCGCGGCAGCGACCCCGGCCCGTGGGATGACCTGGCGTTCGCCCCGCTGACCTGCCTACTGTTGGCCGCGAGTCCGCAAGGGCTGGGGCTGGGCATCGACTGGGTGATCGAGGCTGCCGAGGACGTGACCCTGCCCAACCCCTGGCCCACCTCGCCGCAGATGAGCACTGATGCCTCCTGGGTGACCGCGGCCGTCTGGTCGTCGAACCGCTACTTCGAGGCCCGCGTGCGCAGCGTGTTGAGCATGGAGGCCAAGCAGCGCGACTCGGTCAAAATCACCGTGACCAAGGTCCTGACTGCCTGGCTGCAGACGATGGAACGCGACAGAGGCCTGCCAGTCCTCGATGAGGAGTTCCTGGAGGACCCCAACGCCACCATCTATCTGCTGACACCCTTTGATGGCACGGTCGCCGCGCAGGCGATCACTCTGATGGATCAGCTGATTAACCGTCAACGCGTGAAAGTCGCTCAGTGGGACGAGTTTTCCCGGTTGGGCATGTTTCTCGACGAGATCACCAACACGCCCTTGCCGCGGCTGCCGCAATACATCGCCGAGTCCCGCGGCCTGGGGGTCTCGCTGTGTTTTGCCGCCCAGGCCGGCGAGCAGCTCGACGCGATCTACGGCCCGCTGCAGGGGGCGGCGATTCGCGCTGTCGTTCCGGCGTCGCTGCTGATGTACGGCTCCCATGAGAAGGACCTGATGGAGTCGGCGTCGTTCTGGAGCGGCAAGACCACCCGCAGCCAACTGTCCTACGACCACAGCCTGGATTCGACGTCGACGAGCCGCACCTTCGGCAATGCCCTTGAGCCAGAGGAACTTATGCCACCCAATGACTCGTTCGCGCGGCTGCTGATCCGCGGCACCCCCGGGCGCATGGTCACCCTTATCGACTGGACCGAGTTCGTGAAATACCTCGACGAACTGCGGGCAGCGCGGCTCCACCACAGCAGCGGCGGCCGCCAGCGATTCAGCGGCCTCGACGCGGCGGCGACGGCATGACGACCGATGGTGCACAGATGATTCCCGCTGCCGCGCAGGAGACCTCGCTGCGGTCACTGAACGTGTCCGCATCCACGGCAACGGCTCTGGCGCGAGCACGCAGGGATCTTCAGCACGCAATCTTGATGGGTGTCGACGCGCATCGCCGCCGCCAGTACGCCCTCTCGGCTCGCGATGAGGCCGCCACGGTGCTCCTGGCCCCCGATGCCAGCTCCCGACAACTGCGTTATGCCCGGGTTTATCTCGAAGCCGCGCAGCGCTTCTTAGACGCGCGGGCCACCCCGGTGATGTGCGACCGCGGCGAGGGCTACCCGGCTGCCAGCTAAAGGCGTTGGCGGGTAGTCCACCGCGCCGAGGGCAGCCCCATTTCCGGTGCCGGGCTTGCCGGGCAGGACTGCTGACAGCAGTCGCTGCGCTGTGCTTGGAGAGCCGCGCGCAGCCGGAAAAATAGTGCACGAGCGACCCTTTGGGGCGTTTTAGGGTCAGAGTATGGCTGATCCCAGCGACAAGTTCGATGAGGTGCGGCGGGCGTGGGTCGCCCGTCATCAGGGGTGGTCGCTGATCCAGCGGCGCCGCGCCGAGCAGCTCGGCCGCCGAGTCCGCGCCCGTCAGCGCAGCACCGTGGCCGCCCTGCCCGATCCGCATGACGACACGTCGCTACCGCCGCTGATTCTGCGCGCCGCCAAGTCGCCTACCTCTCAGGTGGAGCTGGTGGTGGTGGCGATCCTGGCGGTGTGTACTCCGTTGGGCTGGCTGGCCGGCGTAGCGATCAAATCCGTTCTGGTGAACCTGATTCCGCAGACCCTACGGTCATTTCCGATCGCTGCTCTGCTGTGGTCGGGGGTTGCACTCGGTGCGCCGATCCTGGCTCTGTATGACCCTGCACCCACGTTCGGTCAGATGGTGGTGGTGCCGTGGCTGTGTGTCCAACTGGCTGCAGCTCCGGTGATCGCCGGCGTGTACGGCATCGCCGAGGGCTGGTTGGCGATCCCCGGCTCAGATCAGTGGTGGCCGCTGACTCCAGCAGAGCCCGCATTGAGCCCCGAGGATGCCGCCGAGATTCTGGGGCCCTACGAGATCACCGGACCGCCGGTGGTAGAGCCCCGCCCGCTGCCCGACCATGGCGAGCGGATGCCGCGATGGTGAGCGCCGCCGGCGCCTCAGCGCTGCACACTCTCGGCTGCGACGTCGCGGTCGGCGAACTCCTCGACCAGGCTGCGGTCAACGCGCAGTTCCTCGGCCAACCGGTCATGTGCGGCGTAGAGACGGTTGATCCGATCGTCGAACGCGCGCAGGTCCTCGTGCGCGCGCTCGATTTCCTCGTGCAGTTGGGTGAGCAGCCGATCGGCGATGTCGTCTTCGGTCAGCGGCGTCGCGGCCTGCTCCTGAAGCCGCACGTTTTTGGTGGCGCGTGCGGTGATGCTCAGCGGATAGCCGCCCAACAGCACGACCGCCGCCGAGCCGGGCTGCCAGCCCAGAGTGCGATCGATGCGCAGCAGCGTGCGCACTCGAGGGGTGTTCTGGGTATCGCGGTCGCGCACCGCGGCCAACGTGCTGAAGTTCGGGAAGCCTCGCCGGTTGGCTTCTTCCCTCGACATCCGCAGCTTGGCCAGCCGGGCGTCGACGAAGTGCATAAGCCGGGGAACGCCGTCGGCGGGGACCGTCATATTTCCCAACTTACCGCACCCGATTGGCAAAGTCGGCCAGCGAATTTTCACCCCCGATATATGTCATATGCCGACGTTAGGTTGCCCGCATGAAGATTCTTCTGGCCCTGTTTGCCGTCCTGGCCGCCCTCGCGGCGGTCGCCGTTCTCGCCGTGGTGCAGCTCGTGATCAAACTCGCCCCGCTTCTGGTGCTACTCGCCGTGGCGGTGGTCGTCGCCAAGGCTGTGCAGGCTCGCCGGCGTCCGCCCCCGCCGCTGATGCCGGCGCTGCCGCCGGCCCGGCGGGTGACCCCCGCTGTCACCGCACCGCCACGACCGGTGGGATGGGCGCCGCAGGCCCCCGGCGGGTGGGTGCTGTTGCCGGTGTGGATGGGGCCCGCGCCGGTGGCGTGGCGGCCTCCGCCCACCGTGATCGACGCCGATGTGGTGGAGGGCGAGCACCGTGGCTGATACCCCGATGATCACCGATGAGAGCTGGGTCGATGACCTGATGGGCGGGCCCGACCCGGCCGCGGTGCCCACCGCCGCGACGATGCAGCCAGGCGTGGCCGACCTCGACGCTGCCCAACCCGAGCCCGAGCCCGAAGCTGAGCAGTACGACGATTCGGCCGAGGCTCCTACCGATCCGCGGCTGCAGTCCGGCGCCGGGATCGCTGACGAGGCGCCGCCCGTGCATCTCGACACCGCAGCAGCCTTGACCGCCGAGCGCGACGAATCCGGGGTGGCCCGCGCCGACGCGGGTGCCAAACGCACTGCCGTGGCGCTGGGGGCGGGGCTGGTCGTGGCGGTGAGCGCCATCGTCGCCGCGCTGGTCACCTTCAGCGACACCGATGCACCTGCCGCGCCCCGTCAGGACAGTGCGGCTGCGGCCGCGCCCGTGGCCCAGCCGCAGCCGGTTCCTCCCTCCGCCGCCCCGACCGTCCCTCAGGATCAGTCCATTCCCTTCACCGCCAGCGCCCCGTGTGCCGCCGGGTCAACCTCAGCGCAGTCGTTGACCGACACCGCCACCGATTCGGCGTGGGTGTGCGCCCGCGGCTCACGTGATGAAGCCCTCGAAGGCAAGGTCCTCACTGTCGACTTCGGCAAGAGCTACATGGTCTCCGGTGTCGAGGTCACTCCGGGCTGGGTGGCGAAAACGCCTGGCGGACAGGACCGATGGCTCCAGCATCGGGTGGTGACGCGGCTGCAATACATCTTCCTCAACGGCAACGTGGTCTCTGACATCTTCACTCAGGACACCGGGAACGCCCACGGCCCGGTCACCGCCGCGCTGCCGCGACGGGTCTTGGCCTCCCGGGTCAACGTGGTGGTCTTGCAGACCTCCCGCCCACCTGCCTCACCGTTGCCGGCCACCGATCCCGCTGCCCTGCCTGAGGCGCAGCCGGGGCTGGTGGAATCGCTGCTCGGCGAGGGTGGCGGGCCGCTGTCGGAAACACCGCAGAACCCTGAGCCGTATCCGGATCTGACCGTGCCCGACAACGGCAGCGACCCCGTGGACAA
Organism: Mycobacterium sp.; assembly: GCA_020438785.1. Lineage (GTDB taxonomy): Bacteria > Actinomycetota > Actinomycetes > Mycobacteriales > Mycobacteriaceae > Mycobacterium. Next base: position 33,502 of record JAGQTW010000121.1, read on the forward strand.
CACGTTCGCGATGAGCGCATTGAAGTTTCTCGGTTACCAGCCCTAAGAAAAGAGACCACTGTGGCACTGTCGAAAACCTGGCAAGGGCGTCTCCGCCGATGGCGCGGTGGCGCCCATCGGGCCGGTGTCATCGCCCTGGTCGCCGCCGCGGTCTTCGGCGCCGCCGCGGGCTGCAAGGTGTTCTTCGCCCCCGATCGCCCTGACTTCATCGGGATCGCTCAGCGTGAACGCAACCAACAAAGCGTTGTCGGCGCGTTCGCCTCGGACTTCGTGGTGGCCTGGCGCACGGCGACGGTGAATCAGCGCGACAGCTTGGCGCGCTTCATCACCCTGCCCGAGCAGGGACTGGCGTTGCCCTCGACGCCGGCTGCGGTGATCACCGCGCCCCAGGTGGGCCCGGTGCTGCGGATGGGCACCCTCGATGACACCGAGCTCTACACCGCGGTCATCTCGGTCAACGAACGCCCCTACGCCTCGGCCCAACCGACCCGCACCTTCTACCAGGTGCCGGTGTCGCTGTGGAACCGTCAGCCACGCGCCCTGGACTTCCCGGCCCAGATCAACGATCCCGGCCCGGGCGCGGATTTCGCGCTCGACTACCGCAATGCTCTAGGCCCCGAAAGCCCGGTGTTCGCCGTGGTGGCCGGATTCATCCGCACCTACCTCACCGCCACCAACGGCCTGGATCGCTACGTGGTTGCCGGTGCCCCCCTGCGCCCGATCGGCGGCTACCAAAGCGCGGTGGTCTCCTCAGCGGCCACCAGTCGCAGCGTGCCCGAAGCGCCGGCGCCGGGAGAGCAATTGCATGTGCGGGCCACAGTCGTTGCCCAAACCTCGCAGTTTGCCACAGTGAATCTGGTGTACCCGCTGACGCTGGAAAATAGCGGCGGGACCTGGATGGTGGCGGCCATAGACTTAGTGCCACAGGTCGGCGGTCAATCAGAAGCCGATCCGGTAGCCAAACCACATAGCTAACGCACCTCAAGAAAGGCGAGACGAATATGGCAGAGAATACCGAATTACTCGCGGCGTCAGGCCTTTTTGAGGCCGGCAACAAGCTCGGCCTGGCGGTGCTGGGCTTCTTGGCACTCGCCGCACTGGTCATCGGCGCCGGATCGGCCATCCGCAAGCTCAAAGAAGGCTCCGGGGCGGCCATCACCGCCGAAATCGGTGCCATCGTGTTCGCGGTCCTCATCGGGCTCTCGGTCGGCATCGCCTCCGCGCTCACCCAGGAAGCCGAGGACTCCGGCATCCGCAACCCGGTCCGCGTCGACAGCGTGTGGGATCGCTGAGCGCATGGGCAACGACACCTCGGCCAAGATCTACTCCGATCAACGCTCGCTGCCCATCCATCTGGGCGACTCCGGTGACGGATTCACGCTGCCGTTCAAGGAGAAATGGCGCGCCCCCGACGCTATCGCCGCGGTGCTGGGCTTCGTGGTGACCGGTTCGCTGGTGACGGCCAACATCACCAACGGGGCCAGTGCGTTCCGCATCCTCATCCTCGGCGTGGTGATCACGGTGGCTGCGGTGTGGCTGCTGTCGAAGCTGCCCGCCACCCGCCCGTCGCTGCGCACCCGCGCCCACTGGTGGTGGGAAAACCTGCGCCCGCAGGTCATCTCATCGCACCGCCCTCCCCGTTAAGAAGGGTCCTGCCATGTCTGTGCCCGCCCCGCTGCGCGCGATCGGCAACCTGCGGCTGACCCCGCACGGGGTCTACGCCGACTATCTGCTCTCCGGACAGCCGTTCATCTTCCTCTCCGAAGAGTGGCAGGACCGGGTGGCTGCCGAGCACGCCGAGCTGTGGCGTGCGCTGCCGTCCGGATCGTCGATCAGTGGCCTGACGGTGCCGGTGGCCCCGCGCGCCACCGTCCGCAAAATGCTGTACAGCCACCCCGATTTGCGCCCCGGCGCGGCCGTACCCGAGGGCGTGTCCGAGGCGGCGCGGCCCTGGGTGCAGCACTGCCGCAGCTGGGAGCCCACCATCGCCGGGCACCGCGCTCGCCGCCGCATCTACTGGCTGAGCCTGCCCCTGGATTACGGGCTGGCCGGGCGCACCCCCAGCGGCACGTGGCGGCGCATGGTCGACGCCGCACTCGGCCGTGACAAGGACACCGACTCCTCCATCGCCTACTACCGTGACCTGGCCGCCCAGATGGTCGCCGCGCTGCCTGCGGTGTTCTTTCCCAAACCGGCCACGGTGGAACAGATCTGGTGGCATTGGAACTACATCGCCAGCCGCGGCGCCTGGGATGCGCCGCTGCCGACACAACCGTTCAATCCCGACGCCACCCTGCCGGGGTCGGCGTTCACCCCGGTCCACCTGGACCCAGGTGCGGCTCAGCTGCGCGCCCGCCGCTGGCGGGCGGCCCGCACCGACGCCGACGTGTTCGTACGTACCTTCCGGGATCGCACCGATGGTGTTGCGGACTCCTATCAAGCGCTGCTGCCCTTAGACAGCTTCCCCGACAACGGAATTGCCTGGCCGCGCTCGACACTGTTCAAGGTCCTCGATGACCTCACGACGCCGAGCACGGTCTTGGACTGGACGATCAACATCACCTTCACCAGCGCGGATGTGGCCGTGTCGACCGCAGAGAACGTCATCGTCAACATTCGCGACCAGTACCGCCAGCGCGGCCGCCACGCATCGAGTTCCGACGAGCTGCTGCGCAAGCTGGCCTCCGGGCGGGAGCTGGCCTCAGAACTCAAACGCGGTAGCGCCGAGCGCGGTGTGAACGCCGCCATCGTCATCGCCGCGGCCGCCGGTGACCCGGATACGGTGAACCGGGCCGTCGCCGACGTCGCCCGCACCTACCGCGGCCAGAACATCGGCTCGAAACGGTGGCGCGGCAGCCAGCCCACATTGTGGCGGGCGTTCGCCCCGGGCGGGGAGCGCCGCGCCGCCCTCGACGAGTTCCGCAACCCGACCACCACCAAGCGGTTCGCGCCGTTCGTCCCGCTGCTGGCGAGCAAGCTCGGCAACAACACCGGCGTCCCGTTGGGGATGAACCTGACCAGCCCAGGGCTGCGCGACGTCGTTCTCCTCGATGTCCTCAACGCGCCGGCCCGCGAGAATCCGGCGAATCTGGTGATCTGCGGCTCCCCGGGCCGCGGCAAATCGCATGCGACGAAGAATTTGAGCCGCTCGTGGCTCAAACTCGGCGCCGGTCTGCATTTATTCGATCCCACCGATGCCCGCGAACACGAAACAGCGTTGGCCGATTTCGACGATAAAGTCGTTATTGATGTCAGTCGCATGAATTTCAGTCTCGATGGATTGCGGGTTTTTCCTTATAAAGAAGCCGCAGAACGAACTATCGACCATTTGCTACCGCAATTGGGATTGTCGCCGTTGAGCAGGGGCGCTCAGCGGCTATGGGGGCTGCTGGCCCCGGAGTCACGCGAGGCCAACGGCATCGGCAGCACCGCGCAGCTGATCAGATATCTCCGCGACATGCCCACAGCGCGGCGCACCGACGCCGACGAAGACCTGCTCATCGGGTTGGAGGGCCTGGCCGCCCAACGCCTACTGCGGCCACTGTTCGATGAGTCTCTGCCCGTTCCCGACATCGCCACCACCCAATGCGTGATCTGGAATTTCGCCGGACTCAAGCTGCCCACGGTCACCGAGGAGTACCAGGCCCACCTGCATCAGCAGACCACCCCTGGCCAGCGCGCCGCCCAAGCGCTCTACGGGCTGGGCGCCGAAGTGGCGCAGTCGATCTTTTTCGGCCGCCCCGATCAGCCCGACATGTTGGTCGTCGAGGAGTGCGCAGCGTGGACCAACTCTCCGGGCGGGCAGAAGTGCGCGAACACGATCATCCGCCAGGGCCGTAAGGCCTGGACGGGGTTCTGCGGTATCAGCCAGCAGCCGATCAAAGACTTCGCCGTGCTGGAGGACGAGTTCATCGATCAGCGACTGTGCCTGGGATTCAAGCGATCTGACATCGCCAAAGCAACCTTGCAGTGGTGTGACCGCGACCTGGACCGCCACCCGGAGCTGCTGGCCAACTACGTCAACAACACCAGCCCCGTGCAGCTGGTCGACCACGGCGACGACACGATCGATGACCGCTACGGAAAGGTGATCCCCGGCCGCGAGGGCGAAGCGTGGTTCCTCGACGAGTTCGGCGGCTTCGGCAAGGTGGCGCTGTTTGCAGCCCCGACCACAGCACTGGCCGCCCGCTTCGACACCAACCCCCACCGAGCTCGGCAGCGCAGCCAGGCCACGCAGCGATCATGACCGCACGCCTGCACTACTGGTACCTGACCCACCCGCGGTGGGGCCGTCCGCTGCTGGTGCTGGGCGTCCTGCACACGCTGGCACTGCTCGCGACCGTCACCGCGCCGACGGCCAGCGCGTCGACCAACGCGATGGTGCTCAACTGGACCGGCCTCAAAGACACCTACGGCGTGCCGCTGGGCAACTACTACCTGAGCCTGCCCACCATTCGCGAGCAGATCACCCAGGCCGGCCCCGACATCGGCTGGACACCCGATAGCTGGATGGCCTGGACGCTGCACGCCATGGAAACGATGGCGTTCAACGTCACCTCGGCCAGCATCCTCACCGCCGAGGCGGGGCTGTTCATCGGCATCATCGCGTTGGCGCTGTGGCTGATGAAGATGACGGTGAGCACCTACTGGCTCACCGTCATCGGCGAGATCGCCCGCGCAGTCACCAACGCGGTCATCACCGTCACCACGCAGTTGGGCCTGTTGGCGATCGCGATCCCAATCGGGGTGTTCGCCGGGGTGGTCACCATTCACCGCGGCGAAGCCGGTCGGGGCTGGACGATGATCCTCATTGCGTTGACCATGCCGGCGCTGTCGATCGCGATCTTCGCCAACCCGGCCGGGCTGATGTATGGCGAAGGCGGGCTCCTCGAGTTCGCCCGCCGGGTCGGGTTCAGCGTCGCCCAGGCCGCCACTCCGGGCCATAACGGCACCTTCGACGGTGTCGGCTCGGGCGGGCAGGTCGACGCGCTGACCGCCAGCCTGATCACACACACCGTGCGAGAACCGTTGCAGCTGTGGAACTTCGGTCAGGTCGTCGATCGGGTCGGTGGATGCGGCGCCGCCTGGTCGGCAGCCGTCAATCGCGGCGCACCCGATGGACCGATCCGTGCCATGCAGTCCTGCGGCAACACCGCAGCAGTGTCCTACGCCCAGCACCTCGACGGCACCAACATCTGGGTCGGCCTGGTGTTCGTTGTGGTTGCGCTGCTGGTGGGGGCCTTTATGGTGCTCTCGGGCTGGGCAGTGCTCAAGGTGTCGGTCAAGGCGATCTACACAACGGTGATCCTGCTGCCGACGCTGTGGCTGGGAGCCATCCCCGGTGCCCCCCAGCGTCGCGCTACCGCTGTGGTGTGGCAGTTCTTCCGCCACGCCATCGAGGTCCTGGTCTACATCATCTTCGTCAGCGTCATGGGCCTGGCGGTGGAGTCAATCGTCGCCGGCCGGCTCCCCGCACAACTGGGCGGCAACAACCCGTTCGCGCACGTGCTGATGATGGGCGCAGTCTCGGTCGCGGCGATGATGCTGCTGCGCTACATCCGCGCCGACCTGTCGGCCGAACGACCCGGACCCGGCCTGTTCCGCCAGGCCGGCAGTGTCGCCCTTGGCATGGGGATGCACGCCGCGATCGGCGGCGCGGGCGGTGCCGCCGCGGCCGGGGCGAAAGGATTGGGGTCACGGCTGCGCAACCGCGGCAACACCCCTTGGGAGCAGATGGAGGCAGACGCGACCTCCAACGCCCGCCAGATTCATGGCTCGCCGCAGCCCGGGTTCGACCCGGTTCCCTCTGACGGAAGCACTCACAGTTCCGGTGCGGGAGGCAGCTCTGGAGGTGCCGCCGAGCAGCCCACAGCGGGTGGCATCGACCCTGGCGGCGCAGCACACCCCGCCCCGGCGGGCGGTGGGGAGCCGGCACTGTCAGCGCCGCCGGCGGCCGGCGGGGGAATCCAGGGCATGCTCAGCGGCATCGACAACGCGCGCGCCGCAGTCCCGGCCAACCGCCACTCTGCCCCGGCGCCCAGCGGGTCTCCTCCAGCGACCTTGGAGCTGCCCGGGGAGGCCCCGGGAGGACTCGCCGGGGCAGCGACATCTCTGCCTGCGATGGCCGACCTCCCCGAGGCGCGGTACCTCGACGAGGTTCCCCCACCCCCGGAGCCGCCGCACGACGACGAGGAGTTTCCACCACCCGACGACGAGCCAGGACCTTCCTCCGGGCCACCGACTACCGTCAATCCCATCACCAACACGTAGCCAAGCAGGGGAGAAGCGCCACCCATGACCTCGCCGACCGAACAGCGCCGCGCGTTCGACGCCGCGATGGACAGCTACCGCTCCGGGGACCGCGCCACCGCACTGGGCATCTTTACCCGCGTCACCGCCGACAACCCCGCCATGTCGGACGCCTGGCTGGGTCGCCTGGCGTGCGGAGACCAGGAACTCGACACCCTGGCCGGCGCGCACGAGAACTCCCGGGCGCTCTACCGCGAAACCCGCCGCATCGGTCTCAAGGCCGGCGAACTGCACGCCGTGATCGTGGCACCGCTATACCTGACGCTTCCGGTGTGGTCACGGGCCACGTTGGCTCTGGCCTACGCCTCAGCACTCACCCGCGCCGAACAGTACGCCCAAGCCGCGTCACTGCTCGACCACCCGGCCATCACCGAGGACACCCAAGCCGCCCAATGGCGTCAATTCATCACCGCCACACTGCACTACCGCACCCGGCGCTGGCCGGATCTGCTCGCCGCCACGGCGGTGTCCCCGCCGCCGGAGGCAACCTATGTCCTGGAACCTGTCAGCGCCGCGGTCGCGGCGCTGACCGCGGCGGCCTCCGCCAGCCTGGGACAGTTCCAAACCGCACTCGACACCGCTGACAAGATCCACACCGACAACCCCTACGTCAGCGCCGATGTGGCGCTCACCCGCGGCTGGTGCCTGCGTGAACTTGGCGACCCCGACGCTGCGCTGGCGGCGTTCCGCGCCGCCGCAGTGGAGGGGCAGTTGTTGCCCGCGGCCCAGCAGGCCATCGACGACCCCAGCTACCGCCTTGTGGTCACCGACCCCGAAACCATCGCCACCCGCACCGACAAGTGGGACCCGGCCACCGAGACCAGCCGCGCCCAGCGCGACGCGGCCGCATTGGCCGAAGAGCAGAAGGAAGTACTGGCCAACGCCAAGCGCCGCCTCGACGAACTGATCGGACTGGAGGGCCCCAAAGAGCAGATCGCGGTGTGGCGCACCGAAATTCAGATTGATCAGCTGATGGCCGCTCAGGGCGATGAAACGTCGTCGACCGGTGAGAACCACATGGTCCTGGAAGGTCCGCCCGGGACGGCGAAAACCACGTTCGCCCGCATTGTTGCCGAGATCCTGTTCGGCTTGGGCAAGATTCAGCGCCCCGAGGTCATGGAAGTCACCGAGGAGGACCTTGTCGTCGGTTACGTCTCTCAGACCGCGCAGCGGATGAAAGAGGTCTGCGAAGAGGCGTTGGGCGGGGTGTTGTTCATCGACGAGGCCTACCGGCTGGTGCCGGAGACTGAGGGCCACAGCTTCGGCAAGGACGCCATCAACACGCTGCTGAAATACATGGAGGACTTCCGCGACCGGCTGGTCGTCATCGTCGCTGGCTATCCCAAAGAGATGCGCCGCTTCCTGGCCGCCAATCCGGGCCTGGCGTCTCGGTTCAACTTCACCCTGACCTTCACCAGCTACACCGCCGACGAAATCGTGGCGATCGGGCGCCACATCGCGAGCAAGGAGAAGATCGCAATTGCCGAGGAGGCGTGGCCCATGCTGCACGCCGAGGCCACCCGCTTGCGCGCCACACCGACCGACGCCGGCACCGCGCTCGATATCGCCGGCAACGGCCGCTACGCCCGCAAGGTGGTCGTTGCCTGCAAACGGGAGCGCGCCCGGCGACTCAGCAGTAACACTCCGGAGGAATTGGCCGCCTTGGCCGCCGCCGATCCGTCGCTGCTGGTGGTCAACACCGATGACATGGCCCGCGCCCTGGCCTCCTCGCAGAGCGGCGATATCAGCGCCGCGCCGGCGACATGACTGCCCATACTCAGGCATCGAAGCCTCATATTGCCGCGTCTTTCTTCTCCGAGCAGCTGGCCGCGCTTATCGAGGACAATCCTCGGGTTCGGATGCTCAATACCGGCCGCACCCGCACGACGAAGCCGCTCACGGTCTACAAGCTGATCCGGGATCACTGCCCGGAGTTCAAGACCTCCCGCACCCAGTGGTACCGCCTCTACCACGGCGAGCGGGCACCGCGTGTCGACGAAGTGTATTGCGTGGCAAAGGTGTTTGGTGTTTCGCCCCGCTATTTTCTTCCCGACACCACCGACTGAGGCGCCGCGATCACCAACTCCAGCCGGCCAGCGCTTCTAAGCGGCGGCACCGCTCCTCGCTGAGCTGACCGGCGCGGCGCTTCTTGCGTTGATCGCTGACCCAGTGCCCCAACCCGTGACCTGACTCCGTGACGAGCTTGCTTCCCGGGGTGGCCGCTCCGTGCTCGGCGCAGTACGCCTGCAATTCGCGAAACCCGCGCTCCCATTGAGCATCAAAGGTGTTCCATGCCCAGCCGGGCAGGGCTTCCAGGCGGCCGATGCGGTCGGGGAAGTCCCGAGCCATCCTCCCGGTCCGGTACGCCGCACGTTGGTTGGACACCCAGTGCCCCAACGCCATCCCGGATGCGGTGCGGTAGTGCTGGCCCGGTGCGGCGTGGCCGTGTTTGTCGGCGTAGGCGACGAGCTGGTCATAGTTCTCGTCCCAGGCGGCGCGGAAGCGCCGCGTCTCCGGCGACCAACCCGGCAACGACTGCAACCGCTTCAGACGCTCTGTGGACAGACTGCCCGCGCGGGCGGCGCGGCGCACTCCCTGTAGCCAGTCGGCAATGCTGGCACCGGTCGATGACACGTAGTCGGGCGGGGGATCGCAGCTGCGGTGTGTGGCGGCAAAGGCCGCCAGCGCGGCGAAGTTTTCCTCCCATCGGGCTTCGGCGAGGTTCCACGACCAGCCCGGCAGCGCCTCCAGACGCCGGCAGCGCTCCGCGCTGAGCTTGCCCTTGCTGCGTGCCTGACGCTGCGCGGTCACCCACGACGCCAAGGACCGGCCGTCGTCGGTCTGCTCGCCGCCCGGCGGGTTGGTGTGCCCGTGCTCCGCGGCGTAGGCGGCCACCGCATCGAACGCGGCCCCCCACGTGGGTCGGGCTCGGTACTCCCAGGACCAGCCCGGCAGAGACTCCAGCCGCCGCTTTCTGGCGTGGGCGAGTTTGGCCCGTCGCGACGGCCGCCGCAACGCTCGCACCCACTCGCCGAGGTCCACTCCGGCCGCGGTCATGTAGCCGCTCGGCGGGCTGGCGTGGCCGTGTGCGGCCGCGTACGCGGCGAGCTCCTCGAAGTAGCTCTCCCACTGACGGGTTTGTCGGTGAGCCCAGCTCCAGCCGGGTAGATCTTCCAGGCGTTTACGTTGGTCCTCGCGCAGCCGCTGCCGCTGCCCGGGCCGGCGCAGCCCGATCACCCATTGGTTGAGGCGAAGATTCGCGGTGCGCGGCGGGTAGGAGTGCCCGTGGGCGTCGGCGTAGGCGGCCAACGCAGCGAAGCTCGTCTCCCAGCGTGCGTCGACGACGTTCCACGCCCATCCGGGCAACCCTTCGAGTCGCTCGATGCGCTGCGGGAGCATCCGGCCGTGACCGTGGGCACGTCGCTGTCCGGATACCCATTGCCCCAGGGGGCGCCCGTCAGCAGTTGTGTACTGCTGCGGCGGGCTGGCGTGACCGTGCGCGGCGGCATAGGCGGCCAGCGCGGCGAAGTTGTCTTCCCACTGCTGGGTCAAGGTGTCGACGGTGTGCACGCTGAAGGCGCGCAGGAACTGCTCAGCCAGCTCCGAGGGCAGGTCGGTGGGGATGAGGATGTCGACGAGGTCCGTGTGCACGGAGTCGCTGTCACCGGGGCCGGTCTCGCCCAGGGTGCCCCAGAGCCGGGTGAGATCGGCGCCGATGCTGGGATCGTGGCTTTGCAGCGCGAGCAGCACTTGCCGCGCTTTCTTGAATTGGCTGATGTCGATGACGGTTTCGGCGTCGAGGCTGTCGTCCACCGTCAGCGCCAGCACGATCAGCGCGGGACGGTCGTGGTTGGGGTTCTTGCGGATGGCGCGTCCGACGGCTTGGGCGACGTCGATGTCGGAGGACCGCGGCTCGGCGAAGAACACCGCGTCCAGGGCGGGAATGTCGATTCCCTCGGTGATGCAGCGCGCGTTGGTGACGATGTTCCATTGATCGGGCCGGTGCTGGCCGAGGGTGTCTTCGGCCGCGGCCTTGCGCTCCCGCAGGGGGGAGCCTCCGTCGATGTGGGTGATGTGGGCTTCTCGTCCGTCAGAGACGAGGCCGCGGGCACGCAGCAGCGCGTGGGTGCGGGCGAAGGTGGCGGCGAAGTCGCGGCTGGCGGCGATCGTGTTGTGGAAGGCCAGGACGCTGGAGAGCTGGTAGTCGTCGGCCGCTTGGGTCAAAGCGATGGCGGCGGCCACATGGTCAGCGCGGGCGCTGCCGTCTTCGCCGGCGGCGAGGCTGATCAGGCGGACATCTTTGAGGGCGGAGGCCACTGCCGAGTCGGTAACGGCAATGACAGCCACTTTGAACGGGCTGAGGATGCCGCGCTGGATCGCGTCGCGGGTGGGCAGTGAGAACACGCGCCGCCCGTAGAGGTCTTGGTTGTCCATGGAGGCGACCGCGTTCCTGCGCGGCCTGGCGCTGCTGCGGCTCGGCGAGGAACCGCGGGCGTGCACTTTGGGGGTGGCGGTGAAAAAAAGGCGGTGCGCGGCCGGGATCTTGTGGTCGTCGAGCACGACGGCGAACGGTTTGCCGCGCCGCCCGGCGGTGCGGTGGGCCTCGTCGCACACCATGACTGTCCAGGCCGCTGCACTGAACGCGCGGTGGGCCTCGACCAGGACCGCCGCCGATTGGTAGGTGGCGAAAACTACGCGCACACCTGCGGTGTCGGCCAGCCAGTGAGCCAACTGTTCAGCGGAGGTGGTGCTGGGTATTGGTAGCTCGTCGTCGGCGATGTCTTCGGGGTCGCTGATCTGCTGGGAGCACACCGCCAGCGCGGAGAACGGCATTGGTGCCTCGCCGCGCCACACCTGATAGGTCTGCTCCAGTAGGCCGAGGGTGGGAAAGGTCAGCAGGACCGTGCCGGGGGCGCCGGCGAGCAGCTTGGCCACGGCGTGCACCGCCATGAGAGTCTTGCCGGTACCGCAGCCCGACACTAGAAGCGCCCGGTGCTCGTCGGGGGTGACGGCGTCGACGGCGGCGCGCTGATAGTCGCGAAGGGTCAGCAACAGCTACCTGCCGGATCGGGGAGAGTGGCTCAGTCGTATCAGAGCGTATCCGGCGCGCATTAGAAAGAAGGCGACGGCTGCGGTGACCTGCGACGAGAACTAAAACCCTGGCGGCGTTAGCGGGTTCAAGGGCGGGGGAAGCGAGTCCTTTGCCGGATCTGCTGGCGGTGGCGGCGTACCGGCCGCGAGTCAGATTGGTGGCAAGCTGTCGACGATGCTCATCGTTTTCACGCTGACGGTGACAATGCGCTTGATTAAGTCGACGATGTATCGGGGGTCGTCGTGTTCGCTGCACCAGGTATTGGGATCGTTGACGATCCCCGAGCCGCGGCTGTCAGTCTTGATCTGGTAGCGCTCAATGATCCATTCGAGCGCTGAGCGCGACCCGAGTCGGTAACGGTGCGCGTCCTCGGGAATTCCTGAGAGGGTGAGCTGGGAGTTGTAGATCAGGACGCTGCGGTCAGTCTTCGACTTGAATCGCATCTTTGTGACGCGCAGGGTCTCCTGCGGAGTGCCGTTGAGAGCTCCGGTCGTTGTTTCGAGAAGGGGGTAGGGAGCTGCGGTTTCGTATCCGCGGTGAAGGTCGCTGAGCGTGTGACCAGCGTGGGTGAAAGCGTCGAAGTGCTCTCGGGCTGCGGGTGGGGGGATTCTGGGAAGCATCTTTTTGAGGTCGGCGGCGAACCTCTGTCGGTATTGCGGAGAGTGCAGCAGCCCGTACGTGTAGTAAAAGATGTCGTCGGTGCTGATGTCGTCGCCGAGGGCGGTGCGGTAGGTGGCGAGCGCCTGCGGGCTGATGGTGTCAACGCGTCGGTATTCGGTGTCAGCCTGTGCTGAGTCGTCAAGTGTTAGTTGGCCGCCACCGGCGCGGGTCTGATAGGTCCAGCGTGGGTAGAAGTTGACGGCGCTAATGCCGGCGGCGCCGAGATCTGGGAGCGCGTCGGTCATTAGGCTGAGGAACGGTGGCGCCAGGTTCCCGGGGTTAGGAACGAAGAACCCGAAGTTCAGGTCCTCGCGAGGGAAGAGGTAGTGCAGTCGGCCGCGGCGGTCGTTGAGGTCGTCGTCGAAATAGACGTGCATCTTGCAGAACGGCCGGTACATCGCCAAGCGCCGATGAGTCGGCTGGTAGCTGATACGTTGTCCGCGTTGCACTTTAGGGAGCAGGCCGGAAGACCAGCTGATTTTGGCTTCATCGTAGGCGACAGCGTCCTCGACAGCGAGTTCGGGGTTGGCGGCGACTGCACGCTGGTAGGCGTCGACCTGTTCGTTATAGAAGTCGATGGTGGCGGACATGCTGTCGGCCAGCTGCGCGGCAGAGAAGTTGTACACCCAGGCATCGCGGTTGGTTTTGAGTCCGCCTGAGTAGTCGGTGAAGATGGCCAGGTCGTCGGATCCGCGTTTGACGGCGATTGGTGTGTAGGAGCTGAAGGCTTCGTCCCGGGGGTCTACCCAGTCGCCTTCGTCGTTCGGGGAAATCGTCTCCCACGCCATGGTAGGTAGTTCGCTTTTCGCGATAATTGCAAGCTTGTCGTCGCGGGATAGCCCGTCTCCAATGTTGCGATAGTGGATCTGGCATGGGCCTGTGGCGGCGGGGTTCTTGACAGCGATGAGAATCGCAGCACCCGTTTGTGACCCGTCGTCGAAGATCTTGCCGCCTTCGGCGCGCCAGTCGCTTTGACGTTGGTTGCCGCGGAGATCGTAGATATAGAGCGCCGAGAACTCCTCCGGCATAGCAAGCCGAAGACCAGCGGTGGTGTTGCCGGTGATCCAGCCGGAGTTGGTGACGTAGGCGATGATGCCAGCGTCACCGATCCTGTCGGTGGCCCAACGGATGGCGCGAACATACGAGTCGTAGAGCTTGCTTTTCAGTTTGGCGGTCGACTTGGCGGCATAGGTGGCGGAGATCGCGGCATCAAGTGTGGGGTACGGCTGATTAGCATTGTTGTCGTTGGCGCTGCCCTGCCCCGACTTGTAAGGCGGTTCCGTACAGGGTTTCGGCGTGTTGCGGCAACACCTGTCTCCACATGCTGCCGATGCCCGCAGATTCCGCTGATTAGGTTCATTGTCATTCGCGACCGGGACCGTAGGAGATTGCCTCCAATGATTAGGACCCTTAAAGCGACGAACCGCCACGTGGCCCAAGGTCGCCGGTGATCACCCCCGTGGCTGTCGAGCCTTCGGTTCATGGTCTGGCAGTCCGTCCGGCCGCGGCGGCATCGGAAGACCGGCACGACGATCTCGCAACCGTAGAAGCTCGCCCAATAGGTGCAATGCCTGCACAGCGAAGTAGAGCGTGATGTCCTCACGTGCCGTCATTCGATACGCGGGGTGACCGTCCGCACCTCCGTCGACCTGCTCGCGGCGTAAGAACCCCTGGTGTGCCCATGGTCGTCCGTGGGCGAATCCCGAAGTGATCTGCCAATCACCGAACACCGGCAAGCTGGAGTACATCGCGCCGCCCTTGATCGGCTCGGTGACCTGAAATCCCGACTTGGCGCGTTTCGGGTCGATCCCCAAACGGTGCGCGACATCGGCG